>JBKEBJ010000053.1:0-12747 GCA_047973105.1 Coprobacillaceae bacterium
TTTCTTTTTCTGAATCATCTATTTTTTCTTTAGACTCCAGAGCTTTATATATTTTTTCAAAGTCACCCATATATTTTAATGAAAAGTATAATAATATTTCTTCCATAATTTTCTCACCTCATTAATATATATAGATTAGAATCTAGAATTACTTTAAAATAATTAAAAAACTAATATCAATATTGATACTAGTTATATGTATTTCACAATTTTAATGTCATCTGTTCTTCTAATTTTTGTTGTACTGGTTTAAAAGAACGTCTATGAATAGAACATACTCCATATTTTTGTAAAGCTTCTTTATGCATTTTTGTTACATAGCCTTTATGCTTTTCGAAACCATATTCTGGATATTGTTTAGCGTATTCTTCCATCAAATGATCTCTAGTCACTTTGGCTAAGATACTAGCTGCAGCAATACTCATTGAAGCATCATCACCTTTAATAATAGATAAATGTGGAATATCCGTTAATGGCATTGCATCAGTCAATGCAAACATTCCTTCTTTCCATAAAGCCTTAGCACATTTCTCCATTGCCATTTTACTAGCTTGGTAAACATTTAACTTATCAACATCATCAATACTCACTATTTCTATATGATAATATAATGCTTCACTAATTATTAGAGAATATAATATTTCCCTTTTTTTAGCACTTAACTGTTTAGAATCATAAATATCTTGATGGTAAAAATCTTTTGGAAAAACTACTCCAGCAACAACTAATTCTCCAGCCATTGGACCTCTTCCGGCTTCATCTAAACCAATAATATAACGATATCCTTCTTGATAGTATTTTTGTTCATATTCTATTCTGGTTTTTCCCATGATATCCTACCTAAACTTCCATCAAATAATTCCGTAAAAAACACTTCCATTACTCGATCATAATCCACATATCCTCTTACTTGTTTGATTTTACGAGTATTCGCAATATCCGTAAATAATTTCTCAAGCCAATCTTCTTCCAAGTTCACAGTAACTTGATAACGATTTTCAATTTTTCCTGGATATTCTTTCAACAAATACTCCATCGCATATATGAATAATTCATCCAATGGTAAGATTTGTTGTTTAATCGAACCAATCAATGCAATGTTTCTTGCAATTTCAACACTTTCAAACTTAGGCCATAGTACGCCTGGGGTATCAAATAATTCAAAATCTTTATCAACACGAATAATTTGTTGGGCTTTTGTAACGCCAGGACGATTCCCTGTAACTGTTGCTTTACGTTTCGCTAAACGGTTAATAAACGTTGATTTACCAACGTTTGGAATCCCTAAAACAATAGCTCGCATTGCTCTTGGTTTTAGTCCTCTTTTTGCCTCTTTTTCCATTTTTTCTTTTAAGATTTCTTTCCCTAAAGAAATAATTTTTTGATACTCGTTAAAATTCTTTAAATTTACACTAATTGCGTAATTTCCATTTTCTTGATAATGTTTAAGCCATCGTTTAGTCACAGCTTCATCTGCTAAATCCTTTTTTGTCATTACAATAAGTCTTGGTTTATTCTTTATTACTTCATCAAATAATGGATTTTTAGAAGCAATTGGTGCTCTTGCATCAACTAATTCAATAACAATATCAATAACCTTCATTTTTTCGCTAATTTCTCTTCTTGCCTTGGCCATATGACAAGGAAACCATTGTATTTGATCCATACTTTCTCTCCTTTAGTCAAGCCATTTCATATTAGTAAATGGGAAAAGAATAACTCCTTTTTTTCCAACAATCGCATCGTATGAAAACGATCCTAAAGCTCTTGAGTCCTTAGAACGTAAACGATTATCACCTAATACGAAAATTTTTCCTTCTTCAACTTCGACTTTAAAATCTTTAGTAAAAACAGTTGTGTTATAAGAAATTTTCGCTTCTTCAATATACTGTTTATCTAAAAATGTTTCTTCATAATACATTCCATTAACATATAATTTATCATCTATATATTCAATTGTATCACCTGGTAATCCAATTACTCTTTTAACAATTCTTTTATCTAATTGTTCAGAATATAAAACTACAATATCAAACCTTTCGATATCGTCTTCGCCAACATTAGTTGCATTAATTAGCCCTGTATCTTCGTCATGTAAAGTTGGATACATGGAATCACCATCGACTCGAACAGGAATAGCCAAATTCCTAAATACAAATGTTGTCACTCCAACTATTGCGACTAATTCTACTACAAACTTTATTAACTCTTTTTTATTTTTCATGATACAGACACCACCTCAAGTATTAAGTATACACTATTTAAAAGTAAAAAAAAAGAAATGGTTATCCATTTCTTTATTTTCTGATTTCTTTAATTCTTGCAGCTTTTCCTGATAATCCACGTAAGTAGTTTAATTTCGCTCTACGAACTTTACCAACCTTAACCACTTCAATATGATCAATGATTGGAGAATGTACTGGGAAAATTCTTTCTACACCAACTTGGTAAGAAATTTTTCTAACTGTAAATGTTTCAGAAATTCCTCCACCATTTCTAGCAATACATACACCTTCAAATAACTGAATACGGTGTTTGTCACCTTCTTTGATTTTTACGAATACTTTTACAGTATCTCCTGCTTTAAATTCAGGATTGTCTTTTTTTAATTGTTTTTTAGTAATTTGATCTACTAATTGCATGTTCATAATGAACTTTCTCCTTTTATCAAAATTTTGTCTTAGAAGTTCATTCGATTAACCAGCGGAACTTTTGCAGTCTTACGACCTATATATTTTAACATATTCTAAAATTAAATCAAACCTTTTTTTTGATTTCTTCAAACATTTTTTTACCTTCATCATCAAATGAATAAGATTCTATTAAATCTGGTCTTTTTAAAAAGGTCTTTTTAATAGCTTGATATTTTCGCCATTTCCTTATATTTTCATGATGTCCACTAAGCAAAACCTCTGGAACCTCTGTACCATCATATTCTGCTGGTCTTGTATATTGTGGATACTCTAATAACCCTTGACTAAAAGAATCATCTTGATGACTATCTTCCTTTATTGCTCCATCTAATAAACGGATAATTGCATCACTAATCACCATAGAACCTAGTTCTCCACCAGTTAATACATAATCGCCTATGGATATTTCAACATCTACATAATCACGAATTCTTTCATCAAATCCTTCATAATGCCCACATATAATAACCAAATGTTTTTCTTTTGAAAGTTGTAAAGCTGTTTGATGATGAAAGGTTCCACCTTGTGGAGACATTAGAATAACTAAACTATCATCAGTTGTAATACTTTGTAAACACTCTATAATTGGTTGACACATTAATACCATGCCTTGTCCTCCACCATAAGGATAATCATCCACATGATGATGTTTATCTTTAGAGAAATCTCTAAAATCATGTAAATTAACGGATACTAATTGATTACCAATCGCTCTTTTTATAATAGAAGTTTCTAAAAATCCTGTAAACATTTCTGGGAATAATGTTAATATATCAATTTTCATTTAACATACCTGGAATAACTTTTACAATAATTTTCTTGTTATCTATATCTTCTTCTACTATAAATGCATCAACATAAGGAATGCTAACCTTTTTATATGGCCCATCAATAATTAAGACATCATGTCGACTATTATCCATTACTTCTTTTACATCTCCAATATATGTTTTATCTTCTAAATAGACTTTACAATCAATTATATCATCTATGTAATATTCATCATCATTCAATAGTTCTTCGTCTTTATTAGCATATACAAAACAACCAATATATTGTTCTACTAAATTAATGTCTTGATAGCCCTTAAAAGCAACTAGATAATTACCTTTATGAATACGTTTTGTGATAATTTCTAATGTTAATAATTCTTTGTTGTATTCTATTGTTAATTGATTTCCAACTTGAAAACGTTCCTCATTAAAATCACTAGTTGAACGAATTTTTAATTCACCTTTTAATGCATGCGTTCCAACAATTTTTCCAATTTTAACTCTTTCCATAGTAACCTCCAAAAAAAAGTAGATGTGCTATCACATCTACGCTTCGTACGACTCAAACTTAATATCTAATTTCTTGTGTGATAATCTTCCAGATACAGACATCAATTGTCTAATTGAGTTAGCCATCACACCTTTTCTACCAATTAGTCTAGCAATATCCTCTTTTGCAGAATATACGTGTAAAACCACAGTATTTTCGTCTAAAGAAGGCATTTCTCGTACTTCTAAATGGTCCTTATCTTCAACAAGTTCCATTGCCATATCTTTTAGAATTTTAACAAAATCCATATTTATTATTTCTTCACTTTACTATCAGCGAATTTTTTCATGATGCCTTGTTTAGATAATAAGTTTTTAACTGTATCTGATGGTTGCGCACCGTTGTTTAACCATTATAATACTTCTTCGTCTTTAATTGTTACTTGTGCAGGATTTACTGTAGGATTATATGTACCTAATAATTCAATAAATCTACCATCTCTAGGTGCTCTTGAATCTGCTGCAACAATTCTATAGAAAGGTGCTTTTTTAGCTCCCATTCTCACTAATCTTAATTTAACTGCCATCTAATATTTCCTCCTAATATAATTAATACTCATATAAAATATCATATTCACAAACAAGTGTCAAGTGTTTTTGCTTGACACCATGATTTTCGAGAAAAAATGCATCCATTGATGCATTTGTTATTTTTTCTTTTTCTTTTTATGACGGATTTTTTTACGATTTGGATTTACTTGAACATTTGTATTTGGTCTACCTTGCATTGGCGTTCCAGTTTCTGGATCAATATTTCCTAATCCTTTCATCATTTTTTTAGATTCTTCAAATTGTTTTAATAAACGATTTACATCAGCAACTGGTTTACCAGAACCTTTTGAAATTCTTTCTTTTCTAGAAAGTGTAATTATACTTGGGTCTCTTCTCTCTGCTTTCGTCATAGAAAAGATAATTGATTCAGTTAATCTTAATTTCTTATCCGATTCTTCATCATCAATTTTTGGGATTTTAGGTAGTCCAGGAATCATCTTTAAAATCCCAGACAAAGAACCTAGTTTACGAATCTGTTGCATTTGTTTCAACATATCATCCAAACCAAAAGTACCAGATTGCATACGTCGATACGCTTTCATAGTATCTTTTTCATCATAGATATCTTGTACTTTTTCTACTAAAGATACAACGTCTCCCATTCCTAAAATACGATCTGCCATACGATCTGGATGGAAAACATCTATTGCATCTAATTGTTCACCAGTACCTATAAATTTAATTGGTACCCCAGTGATGTGACGAATAGATAAAGCTCCCCCACCTCTAGCATCACCATCCAATTTTGTAAGAACAGCACCTGTAATTGTTAATTGTTCATTAAATGAACTAGCAACATTAACAATATCTTGCCCTGTTAATGAGTCTACAACTAATAGAATTTCGCTTGGTTTTGCGATATTCTTAATATTCCCTAACTCTTGCATTAAAGGTTCATCAATATGTAAACGACCAGCTGTATCGACAATAACAACATCATGATTAAACTTATTAGCATAGTCTAAAGCTTCTTCAACAATAGATTCTGCTGATTGCGATGTTCCTTTTTCATATACTGATATATCCAATTGTGTTCCTAAAGTTTTCAACTGTTCCACTGCTGCAGGACGATATATATCCGCCGCTACTAGTAAAGGTCTTTTTCCTTTTTTTGTCGCTAATAGTTTAGCAAGTTTTCCAGAAGTAGTTGTCTTCCCAGAACCTTGTAAACCTACCATCATAATTACTGTAGGTCTTTTATCAAAATTAATTTCTGCTGCTTTAGTTCCTAATAATGTAACTAATTCATCATGTACAATTTTTACAACAACTTGTCCTGGTTTCAAAGACCCCAAAACATCTTGTCCCAATGCTTTTTCTTTTGTTGTTGCAATAAATTCTTTTACAACTTGAAAGTTAACATCAGCTTCTAATAATGCTAAACGGATTTCCGTTAACATCTCTTCCATATTCTTTTCAGTTAATTGTCCTTGACCAGACATCTTCTTTAAAGATGACTGCAGACGTTCTGATAATGAATCAAATGCCATTGTATACCCCTTTCTAAATCCTCTTCAACATTTCTAAGTAATCATCTACTTTTGTAGTATCTTCACTCATGTGTTCTTCTAAACGTTGAATCAAATCCATACGCTCTTCATGTTTTTTTAATAACTGTAATTTATCTTCATAATTTTCTAGACTAAGTACAGCCTTTTTAAGATTATCAAAAACTGCATTTCTTGAAACATCAAGTTCTTCTGCAATCTCTGCTAAAGAATAATCTTGATGATAATAATAATCTAAATATATTCGCTGTTTATCAGTTAATAGTTCTTCATAACAATCCATTAATAGATTAACACGCTGTTTTTTTTCTAATGTGGATTCCATAATTATTCCTCCACTAGATTTTTACATAATCCATATATATATTGTTCTAAATCAAACTCTTGTAAATCGTCTACTTTTTCACCTAAACCAATAAATTTAACTGGTAGATTTAAACTATCTTTGATAGATAGTACAATACCACCTTTAGCAGTACCATCCATTTTTGTAAGAACTAGTCCTGTTATATCTGTAATCTTAGAGAATTCTTTAGCTTGACTAACTCCATTTTGACCCGTTGTTGCATCAACAACTAATAATGTTTCGTGTGGTCCATCAGGTACTTCTCTTTGAATAATACGATTCATCTTTTCTAATTCTTTCATTAAGTTTACTTTATTTTGTAAACGACCAGCTGTATCACAAATTAGAACATCCATTTCTTTTTCTTTCGCTACTTTTAAGGCATCAAATACTACAGAAGCGGGGTCGCCTCCTTCAACACCTTTAACAATATCTACACCTACACGCTCTGCCCAAACAGCAAGTTGGTCTATAGCTCCAGCTCTAAATGTATCACCAGCTGCTACAATCACTTTTTTTCCTTCTTCTTGAACAATACGATTTGCAAGTTTTCCAATAGTAGTAGTCTTCCCAGCACCATTCACTCCAACCATTAAAATAACTGTTAAACCATTACTTGCATAATTGATTTTAGTTGAAATAATACTATCGTTAGCATAAATAACAAACATTTTATCAATAATAATTTCATTAATTTCACTAGGATTTGTAATATTTTGAATACGTACCTCAGTTTTGATTTCCTCGACAATTTTCATTACCATAGGAACCCCAACATCTGCCATAATCAAGATATTTTCTAATTCTTCAAAATACTCATCATTAATCTCTCGGAAACGTGCTGCCAACTCATTAATACGATCTGAAAAGGTTGCATTGGATTTATCCAATCCAGCTACATACTTATCATTTTGTTTGGCTGATTTTCCGACAAACTTATCTTTTATTTGTTTAAAGAAACCCATCTACATACCCTCCTATCCATTTGCTTCTGTTAAATCAATAGCTTCTTCTAATTTAACACTTACTAATTTAGTAACACCTTTTTGTTGCATTGTCGCTCCATATAATAAATCACATACTTCCATCGTTCACTCACGATGAGTAACAACGATAAACTGTGATGATTCAGAGAATTCTTTTAAATATTTAGCAAAGCGATCTACATTTGCGATATCTAAAGCCGCTTCAACCTCATCTAAAATACACATTGGAATTGGTCGAACCTGTAAAATAGCAAATAAACAAGATATAGCAATTAATGCCTTTTCTCCACCAGAGAATAGTGAAATGTTTTGTACCGCTTTTCCTGGTGGTTGTACATCAATATCAATACCTGTCTCTAAGATATTATCCGGATCTGTATATCGAATATGTGCACTACCTCCACCAAATAAATTTCTAAACACAATATTAAATTTCTCATTTATTTTTTCAAAAGTAGTTGAGAATTTTTCTACCATGATTTCATCCATCTCTTCGATAGCTTTTAAAATACTATCTTGTGCTTGCATTAAATCAAGTCTTTGAGCATTCATTGTTTCATAACGTTCACTAATAACTGCATACTCTTCAATAGCATCTAGATTAACATTTCCTAATCTTGTAATTTCATTACGTAGATTAAGAACTTGTTCTTTAGCTACTGTAATATCCATATCCTCTTGAAATTGTTCAACAGCATATTCATATGTCATACTATACTCTTCATTTAAACGTGTTAAATGGTTATTTAGTAATGACTCTTTTTTAGTTGCATCAATACTATGCTTTGTGATACTACCTTGAACATCTTTAGAGTCTGCACGCAATGTACGTAAAGCTGTTTCATTTGCATCATTTTCATTAACATATTGCATACGTAACTCACGTTTTGCTTTAATTTGTTCAGTTAAATCATCACGATGTTTAATTGCTTCATTCAATTCATTAACTAAGCGATTTTCCGCATTTCCACGAGTAAAATCTTCTAGCTCAACACTTTGATCTGTTAAAGATTCATAATCCGATTTAACAGAGATTAATTCTTCCTTTTTGCCTTGTACAACAACTTCTAACTTGGCATATGACATTTGTTTTTGTAAAATGTCATGAGCAGCTTCTTTAATTTCGTTATCTAAAACATTAAACATGTTTCGTTTAGAAACTAATTCTTGTTCTAGTTGTTCAATTTCTGTAGTTATTGATTCTAACTCAGTTTTTTGTAACAATGTAGAACGTTGTCTTTGTTGACTACCACCAGTCATTGAGCCCCCAACATTAACAACATCTCCTTCTAAGCTTACTACTTTATAACGAGAGAATGTTGCTTTAGAAATTGCATTAGCACTTTCTAAAGAATCTGTAATAATGACATTACCTAACTGATTTAAAATAGCATTACTGATATTTTCATCATATTCAATAAAATCACTAGCTACTCCTAAAAAGCCTTGCGTTTGATTACACACTAGATAATGTTCTTCACGAACATTTCTTGGTTTCATTGCATTAAGTGGTAAAAATGTTGCACGTCCTGCTCTATTTTTATGTAAAAACGATATAGCCTGACGAGCTTGTGTATCGTCTTTTGTTATAACAAATTGTAATGCACCACCTAAAGCTGTAGTAATCGCTACTTCATAATCTTTATGTGGCGTAATTAATTCTTCAATTACCCCTATAATTCCAGGATTATTTTTCGCTAATGCAACAATCGCTTTAACTCCACTGTGCAAATTACTTCTATTTTCTAAAGCATCCGATAACATTTCACGACGTGATTTTTGTTTACTAATAGTTCCTGAAAGATTATCCATTTCTATTTTTAGATTTGTAAGACTCTTATTCTTTGAATCTTGTAAACGAAGTATTTCATCTAAATTCTCTTTTGTTTCTTGTAAACGCTCTACACGATTATTATACTCTTGTAAAACATCTTTTAATACTTCTTTCAATTTTGAAATTTTAGTATTTAAGTTCTCTTTACTTTGATTTTCTAGAATATACTTACGTTTTTGGTCAACTTCAACTTTCGCAGATTCTAAGTCTGACACACTGGACATTGCATCCATCAGTTTAGTTTGTAAAGCATTAACTTCTTGATCTAAAGAATACATCTTCTTCTTTACTTCTTCATTATTTGCTTCTTTCAAAGTAATATCGGCTTCAATCCCAGCAGAACGTTCATTTAAGTCTTTAATAATTTTACTTAGTGCCTCTAATGAGGTTTTGGCTTCACCTACTTCTTTTACCAATACATTAACTTCAATAGAAGTAAGTTCTTCTTTTAAAGCAACATATTTTTCTGCTTTATCTTTTTGTCTTTTTAATGGTCCAATTTGTTTTTCTAATTCATAAACAATATCACCAATACGTTCTAAATTTTCCTTTGTTCTTTCTAACTTACGAATGGATTCTAGCTTTCTTTTTTTGTATTTAGCTACACCAGCTGCTTCTTCAAATAAACCACGTCTTTCATCAGGTTTACTATCTGCAAAACTAGAAATATTTCCTTGCGATATAATAGATAAAGAATCTCTACCTAAACCAGTATCCATCAATAAATCAACAATATCTTTTAATCGACATTGTTGCTTATTTATTAAATATTCTGCTTCATTATTTTGACGATATAAACGTCTAGTAATTTCAATTTCTTCGTAATCCAATTTCATAAAGTGATCATGATTATCAAAAATCAATGAAACTTCAGCAACATTTTGCGCTTTACGATCTTGTGAACCAGCAAATATAACATCTGACATATTCGCTCCACGTAAAGACTTTACAGAGTGTTCTCCTAATACCCAACGAACAGAATCACTGAGATTAGATTTCCCACATCCATTAGGACCGACGATTCCAGTAATTCATAGTTGAAATGCTACTTGTACATTCTCTGCAAAGGATTTAAATCCATGTAATTCAATTCTTTTTAAAAACATGTTTTTCAACCTTTCCTATTTAAAAATAATACGTCCATCCTTAAATTCTTTAATAATCGCTAACGATTCTACTTGATAGCCTTTTTCTTCAATCAATTGACGTCCATCTTGGAATCCTTTTTCTATAACAATTCCAATACCACTAACTTGTGCTTGTGCTTGTTCACACATATCTAATAATCCTAACATAGCTTGTCCATTAGCTAAGAAATCATCAATTACCAAAACATGATCATCGCTAGTTAAGTACTCTTTTTTTATAATTGCATCGTATGTAAGATTCTTAGTAAAAGAATGAATCTTTGATGTATATACATCATTATTAATTGTTTTGGAACTCCCTTTTTTCGCAAACACTACTGGTACGCAATCAAACTCATATGCGACTGCTAAAGCTAATGCTATACCAGAAGCTTCAATAGTTAATACTTTAGTTACTTTTTTATCTTTAAATCTTTCTTTAAATGTTTTTCCAATTTCTTTAAAAAGCTTACTATCGATTTGATGGTTTAAAAAACCGTCTACTTTCAAAATATTTGGCATAATAATTTCACCATCAATAGCTATTTTTTCCTTTAATATTTCCATTATACTTCCCCTTCTATTTATTAAGTAAACGATCTTTTAAATTAAAAGATCTTTCTACTGGTAATTTTATAATAAATGTACTTCCTACATCAACTTGTGAAATTACATCTATTTTCCCACCATGTAAATCAATAATGGTTTTAACAATCGCTAACCCCAATCCATTTCCTTCAACAGAACGAGATTTATCTTCTCGATAAAATCTATCAAAAATATGAGAAATTACATCTTTTGACATTCCATTTCCTGTATCTTCTACCATAACTTCTACTTCTTTGGAATATTTTTTTACATGCACTGTAATAATTCCACCTGGATCCGTATATTTTATAGCATTATTAATTACATTTATCCAAACTTGTTCTAAACGATGTTCATCACCATCAATTAGAATATCTTTTTTAGGTCGAACAAATTCTATTTCAATATCTTTGAGTATTGCTTGATTTTCTTGAGTAGAAATAACACGTGCTAATTGATCAACTACAGAATAATTCGTAACTTCTAAACGAACTTCTTCATTTTCTAATAAAGTTAACTGCAACATGTTTTTAGAAAGTGTTGATAGACGTTTACTGTGAAATAAAATAATATCTGCATATTTTTCACGTTGTGCTTTTGGTAAATCTTCTTCTTTTAAGATATTCGCAAATCCTTGGATAGCCGTTAAAGGTGTTTGAAATTCATGTGAAATATCAGAAATGAATTTTTGTCTTGTCTCTTCATGTTTGGCTAATTGTTGAGCCATCTGGTTAAATCCTTGATTCAATCTCGATATTTCATCATCGCCTGTATAGTTAACTCGAACACCATAATTACCTTTAGACAATTCTTTTGTCGCATTTGTCAGCTTTGTAATAGGTTTAACAATAATATCTGCAATCGCTAAAAATACTACACATCCTGATAAAAATACACAACCAAAGATAAGAACAGCTGAGTTTGTATATACACTCTTTTCATGACTAATATCTTTTTGTATATACATATAATAGCTATCACCATCTATATAATTTAATTCACCATAGGATTGAATATCCGATTTAACTTCAATAAATGGTTCATCATTTCTATAGAGTTCATATAACCTTTCTTGAGAAGGAGCGATTTTTTTATTACCATAAATTCTATATATACTACTAGCATAATTATTACTGTAAATAGTAACTGTTATTTCTGAACTATTCACATAAGACATGATAATACTTTCTAGTTGCGTTGCATCTACACTATTTATTAATCCAGCTAAATAATGATTTGTAGCAATCAACTCCTCTTTGGCACCTTCTTCAACTTGTTCATAATTACTACGTAATGAAATATATCCAGCGACAGAGAAACTAAAGATGATGGTTATTAAAAATCCACTAATAAGTTTACCATAAACGGATTTCATTATTCAACCTCAACCTTATATCCAAGACCCCTCACAGTCACAACTCTAAATCCAGGTAAATGTCCTAGATTTTCTCGGATACGTTTTATATGTACATCAACAGTTCGATCAAATCCATCATAATCCATACCCCATATTTTTTCGATTAATTGTTCTCGACTAAATATTTGGTCTGGATTTTTAACTAATTCAAAAACTAATTCAAATTGTTTTAATGGTAAATAGATAGTATCTCCTTGATAACGTATTTCATATTTTTCACCATCAAATTCAACATCATGAATTTGAATGATATTAGATGCATTAATACTGTATCTTTTTAAAATAGCTTTAACTCTAGCCATTAACTCGCTAGGATCAAAAGGTTTTACCACATAATCATCAACACCAGCAGAAAATCCACGTAGTTTATCTTT
>JBKEBJ010000065.1:0-4727 GCA_047973105.1 Coprobacillaceae bacterium
ATATTAGAATCATTAAATAGCTTTTGTATTACTAGTTGTTCATCTATTGGTTTACTACCATATGATAGAAGAATAGGAAGTGCATTAGTTTTTTTCAAACAACTAATTCCTCTAGATAAAAATAATGATAATCCAGATTGTGTATATGGTGGATCAGTAATTACTAAGTCAAAACTATTTTGTAATTTCATTGGTATTGGTTTTCTTAAATCATGTAAGCAACAATTGATTTTTAAATCATATTGCTTACTAAGTAAATGAATATACTCTAGTATTCTTTTATCTGTATCTATAACAGTTATTGATAGTCCATTTTGTTTAGTATCAAAAAGATAACTATATATCAGCGAATAAGTTACACTAATTAAATCATCATCACCTATACAAACAATATTCTGATTAAGTATATATCCTTTTTTAATACTATATAACACTCTATTTATTGCGGTTTGTTTAGTACATTTAGATTGGTCAATTGTGACATCTACTTCTGGACGATTTTGATAAATTTCTTCTAACATTGATAGATAAATATAAAGATTTTCATAATCTCCACTTATGATTTCTAAATATTTATTGATATTTAAATTCTTTAAATGTAATTCATTTCTTACTAACATTTCACCCTTTGACGTTAATGATATACCATTATGAGTAATTACTAGTTTTTCCTTTTTCAACTCTTTTTTTATCGCTGAAACAATTGGTATTGGTAAAGATAAAGTATGTGATATATACTTAACAGAGCTATTTGGATAACATAATAATATAAAAACATATTGTTTAATCGCACCAATTCCTTCTTTTATATTCACTTTATCCGCAACATTCTCAAGTATCGACATATTTTCACCGCCCCCTATCAGTAAGTATATCAGCTTACAATATAAAACAAACCGCCTCCACATTTCGTAAATAAAAAAGCGCCATTATAAATGACACTTTCTTAATTTACAAATTATTTTTTGAATTGTTTTTTGTGACAAGAAATACTCTTTTGATAATTCTCTTGTTGAAATCCCCTGCAAGTGTTTTTGATAAATAGTTTTATTACGGGCGAGTGTTTTTTCTTTACTCATTGTATTTTCTCCCATTGTTTTTTTATTATCTCCTATTTTAGTAATATAAACATATTCCCCTTCAACATACTCTTGTATGATTTCTAATATTTCTTTTGGTAACAAATCAACCGCTCTTTTATAGCTCATATTGTTCCTCCTATATATAATCTAGAAGTAAACAAAAGCTATTTCTCATTGTGTTAATAAATAGCTTTTATTTACACAATATGAACCGGATCCAACTTACTTAATATCAAAATACCTACCTTTCTAATATATCTAAATAGTATATAATATTTAGTTATATGTCAATTCTAATCATAATGGATACTTTGTGTGACTCTATCGAATTTTATACATTTAGTTGACATTTCTAACTTATGAGCATATTATAAGAGCGAAGATAAATATATTGGTAGGTGAGACTACCATAGGGATACGGGTTGCTACCGCAAAGTAATGGAGACATTACTCGCTGGTCAACAGTTATTGTCGATTCAAGGCTCTGACTAATGTAACTTCATCGCCCTATGATGTTGAAGCTTGAACGATATAATAAGACACTAAAAGCACGCCTTATTACGTTCAAGTAATAAGGCTTTTATATTATCTTGATATAAGTGGAGGAAATATTATGGAAGTCCATTCCGAGCAGTATAACAACTTTATATACGATGGTTTATTACTTGCCCACAGGATTATTACGTCCATTTTTTGATGCGCAATTAATTTAAATATAAGCCATCGTGTTATAGCGATGGCTTTTTATGTGTACACTTATAAAATAATGAAAAAGGAGGAAATAGAAATGGAACCAGATCCAGAACGCCCGCGTGATTATGAAGATAATAAACGGATACAAAGAAATAGTTGCTTTTTAACTGTGTTCCTTTCTATTCGTTAATATACTTCATTATGGTCATGCTCCAAAAAAAGAGGAGGAAACTATTATGAATACTTTAGAAAGAATCAAAAAAATCGTGGCCCTTAATGGTCATGATGCTATTAATGAATTACACTCTAGTCCACTAGGATTATCAAAGGAAAGAGTAGAAGAACATGAAGATAAATATGGAAATAACATTATTGATAAAGAATCTGATACTTCTATCTTTAAAAAAATATTTGAAGCATTTATCAATCCTTTTACAGCTATATTAATAGGATTAGCTATTGTTTCTACATTTACAGATATTATTTTTGCAGATAATGGAGAAAAAGATGCTACGACTGTTATTATTATACTAACAATGGTTTTTATATCAGGGTTACTAAAATATATTCAAGAAACTAAAAGTGGTAATGCAGCAGCTAAATTATCTAAGATGATTACTACTACTGCCTGTGTTAAAAGAGAAAATACAGGTAAAGAAGAAATTCCAATTGAAGATATTGTTGTTGGAGATATTGTTTATTTAAGTGCCGGGGATATAATCCCTGCAGATTTACGAATTATAGAATCAAAAGATTTATTTATTGGTCAATCCTCTCTAACTGGGGAAAGTGAGCCTATTGAAAAAACTAATGTTGCTATTGATTTAGAAGACTATGATAGTATTACAGAATATCCTAATTTAGCTTTTATGGGTTCTTCTGTAATTAGTGGTAGTGCTATGACTTTAGTTATCGCAACAGGTAATGAAACAATGCTAGGTAATATTTCAAAAGAATTAACAAATACAGAAGTAGAAACAAGTTTTGAAAAAGGTGTCAACTCTGTATCATGGATACTTATTCGATTTATGTTAGTTATGGCCCCTATTGTTTTATTTATTAATGGGTTTACTAAAGGGGATTGGTTAGATGCTGCATTATTCGCCTTAAGTATAGCTGTTGGTTTAACACCAGAAATGTTACCAATGATTGTTACAACTTGCTTAGCAAAAGGTTCTGTCGCTATGGCTAAAGAAAAAACAATTGTTAAGAACTTAAATTCTATTCAAAACTTAGGCGCAATCGATGTATTATGTACTGATAAAACTGGTACTCTTACACAAGATGATGTTATTTTAGAATATCCTTTAGATATTCAAGGTAATATTGATATGCGCGTATTAAAACATGCATATATGAATAGTTATTTTCAAACAGGTTTGAAGAATTTAATGGATAAAGCAATTATTGATCGTCGAAACGAAGAACAAGAAAAGCATCCACAACTACAAAATTTAGATACCATGTATCATAAAGTAGACGAAATTCCATTCGACTTTGAACGTCGTAGAATGAGCGTTGTTGTTATGGATCCTAATGGTAAAACACAAATGGTAACTAAGGGAGCTGTAGAAGAAATGCTTTCTATTAGTAGCTATGTTGAATTCAAAGGTAAAGTACAACCCCTAACAAAAGAACTACAAGATTATATTTTAAAACAAGTTATTGATTTAAATGAACAAGGATTACGTGTTATTGCTGTATCACAAAAAACCAATCCCTCTGGTATCGATATTTTCAGTGTTCAAGATGAACATGAAATGGTATTAATTGGCTATCTTGCTTTCCTAGATCCACCTAAACCAACAACTGCACCTGCTATTAAAGCATTAAAAGAATATGGTGTAGATGTTAAAATTTTAACTGGTGATAATGACAAAGTAACAAAATCTGTATGTCAACAAGTAGGTCTACCAATAACTAATATATTGCTTGGTTCAGATGTTGAAAAAATGAATGTTGAAGAATTAAAAAAAGCAGTAGAAACTACAAATGTTTTCGCTAAATTATCTCCTGTTCAAAAATCAAATATTATCTCTATTTTAAAAGAAAATGGACATAGTGTTGGATATATGGGTGATGGCATCAACGATGCCCCTGCAATGAAAAAAGCTGATGTTGGTATTTCTGTTGATACTGCTGTTGATATCGCTAAAGAATCTGCGGATGTTATTTTACTTGAAAAAGATTTAATGGTTTTAGAAAAAGGAATTATCGAAGGTCGAAAAGTATATGCTAACATGATTAAATATATTAAAATGACTGCTAGTTCTAACTTTGGAAATATGTTTTCAGTATTAATCGCTAGTGCTTTTCTACCATTCCTACCAATGATGTCGATTCAATTAATCTTACTAAATCTAATATATGACTTATCATGTACAGCTATTCCATGGGATAATGTAGATGAAGAATATTTAAAATCTCCTAGAAATTGGGATGCATCTTCAGTAAGTAAGTTTATGATTTGGTTAGGTCCAACAAGTTCGATTTTTGACATTTCAACATATGCTTTAATGTATTTTGTGATTTGTCCAATGGTTTGTGGCGGTCAATTGTTTCATCAAATAACAGATCCTACAACACAAGCTTTATATATTTCAGTATTCCAAACTGGTTGGTTCGTTGAATCAATGTGGACACAAACTTTAGTTATCCATATGATTCGTACACCAAAAATACCATTCATTCAAAGTCGTGCTTCATTTTCAGTAACAACACTAACATTTTTAGGAATTCTTATTTTAACTTGGATTCCATTTACTGACTTTGCATACGCTCTTGGATTACATCCTTTACCAGGAATATATTTCTTATATTTATTTATTACTATTATAGGATATATGTTAGTAGCTACTATTGTAAAGAAACTATATATTAGTAAATATAAAGAGTTATTATAACATTCTTCATCACGAAGAAATTATTAGTCATTCTATATAGTAAAAAACA
>JBKEBJ010000267.1:0-4688 GCA_047973105.1 Coprobacillaceae bacterium
ACTTCTTCTATCATTTCCCACTCTTTTGGATCTTCAATTTCAAATAATTTTCCTGAATCATCATAAACAGATGCATATACACTACTTTCTTCTTGTCTTGGATCATAGTAAAGAACATATTTCTTTCCTGTATCCTCATTATCAAATGTAAATAGTACTTCAAATTCAATTTCATTTCCTTGATCGTCTAAAACTTGTATTTTATTTGCTTCCATATTTATCCTTCCTAATGACTATCTAAATATCCTTGTAATATTGTAACAGCAGCCATCTTATCAATCACTTGTTTTCTCTTATTCCTAGAAACATCCGCAAAAACCAAACAGCTTTCAGCTACTTTTGTAGTTAATCGCTCATCAATCAAGATAACCTCTATACCTGGCAACGCTATTTCTAGTTTTTCTTTGAAGGCAATAGAAATTTCACCTCGAATTCCTATGTCACCATTCATATGTTTTGGTAGACCTAAAACAATCTTTTTTACATTATGTTCTTGCACTAATTGTTTTACATGTTCCACTGCCTTTTCGTCTTTATTTTCAACAAAACGAAAGGTTTCAATGCCATGGGCTAACATTCCCAAGGCATCGCTAATAGCGATTCCACATGTTTTAGAGCCTAAATCTAAGCCTAAGATTTTTTCCATCTATTTGGTCTCCAAATAGGATAGTACTAGTTCCTCAATAATTTCATCACGTTCTACTTGTTGAATAATATTTCTAGCATTTTTATGACTAGAAATATAGGCAGGATCATTAGAAATTAAATATCCGGCAATTTGATGAACAGCGTTATAGCCTCTTTCATTCAATGCATTTACAACAGATACTAAATTACCTCTAATCATTTCACGACGCATTTCTTCAGAACTAAAAACTTTCGTTTTTGTTAAATCTTGCATATTTATTCAACCCCCTTAGGTTTTAACCTCTAGAAGTATTTTACACTATTTATATGTAAAATACAAAATATAAATTATAAAATATCTTTTAAAGCTTTTTTCAATGATGTCACTTTATCGCTAAGTGAACATCCTCCTTGTGCAAAGTCAGGTTTTCCACCACCTCTACCATCTACAACAACATTGATAGATTTTACAATATCTCCAGCTTTTTTACCTGTTTCAACAATATCCTTTGTTAAAGCAACAAAATATGAACATTTATCATTATCAGTTGTTACCAAGACAACAATACCACTTTTCATTTTATCTCTAAAATCAAATGCCATTTGTTTTGCTTTTGCACTTTCCATTTTTTCTTCTACATATAATACATTAATTCCATTAATAACTTCTACATCATTAACTTTATTTGCGGCAGTTAATGCATTCATTTTAGAAGTTAATTTTTCTACTTCTTTTTTCAATAATCCAATTTCCGCAATATTAGACTCTACTTTTGTAACTACCTCTTTACGATTCTTTATTTTTAACACATTTACAATAGTATCTACTGTTTGTTTTTCATGAATTAGTGATTGATAGGCTTTAGCACCAGTAACCGCTTCGATTCTACGAACACCACTACCAACACTTTCTTCCATTTCAATTTTAAACAAACCTATATTTCCAGTATTAGTAACATGACATCCACCACATAACTCAACAGAAAAATCACCAACACTAACGACACGGACAACATCACCATATTTTTCTCCAAATAAAGCCATGGCACCTTTTTCTTTTGCTTCTTCTTGACTCATGTTTTCAATATTTACTGATAAGCCTTTAAAAATCTCTTCATTTACTAATTTTTCTATTTTCTCTAACTCTTCATTTTTAATTTTTTCAAAATGTGTAAAATCAAAACGTAAACGACTAGCATCAACATAAGAACCTGCTTGATTAATATGATCTCCTAAAACTACCTTTAGTGCTTTTTGAAGTATATGTGTAGCTGTATGATTTGCGATTATACAATTACGTTTAGTAATATCTACTTCTAAAGTCATTACATCACCTAAAGTAATACTACCACTTTGTACTTTCACAAAATGTAAATGTTGTTTATTTGGTGCACTTAATACATTTGTAACTTCAGCATTTGTTTTTTCATTATAAATGCTACCTGTATCAGCACATTGACCACCCATTTCCGCATAAAATGTTGTTTGGTCTAGAATAATTTCACCATAATCATCAATATTTTCTACTTTAACACCATCTTTAAATAAACCAATCACAACACCACTACTAATAGATGGATCATAATCAAAACTAGATGGTAAATCAAAAGCCATTAAATCTGGTTTTTGAGAAGCCATTGATTCACTATCCGCTCTTGATGAACGAGATCTTTCTTTTTGTTTATTTAATTCTTCTTTAAATCCTTCTTCATCAACCTTAACATTAGATTCTTCTGCAATTTCTAATGTTAATTCTAAAGGAAATCCATATGTATCATAGAGTTTAAATGCATCTTCTCCACTAATGATACCACTCTTATTTTTAGAAATTATATCTGCCAGTAATTTTTCACCATTGGTTAATGTTTTATGAAAAGCATCTTCTTCTTTTTTTACTAAATCACTAACATAATTTACTTTTTCTGGTAAGTAATCATAATATTCTTTCATAATATCACTAACGATATTTACCAATTGATACATAAATGCAGTCTCAATTCCAATTTGTTTACCATAACGAACACCGCGACGTAATATTCGACGTAGTACATAACCACGCCCTACATTATCAAACAAGGCTCCATCAGCTAATGCAAATGTAACAGTACGAATATGATCAGCGATTACACGATACGCCATCTTGTTATCTTGATATGAGACATTTGATATTTTTTCAACAGCGTGAATAATTGGTAAAAAGAAATCTGTATCAAAGTTTGTTTCTCCACCTTGAATAAGGCTAACTAGTCTCTCTAATCCCATTCCAGTATCAATGTTCTTTTGAGGTAACTCTTCATAATCTTTTCTATCTACACCATCTTTTGAATTATATTGTGAAAATACTAAGTTCCATATTTCAATATAACGATCATTTTCTAACTCTTCATAGAATAATTTCAAACCCAATCCTTCAGGATCATAACCTTCTCCACGATCATAGAAAATTTCTGAATCTGGTCCACAAGGTCCTTCTCCAATTTCCCAAAAATTCCCAGGCGTCTTTAACATATGTGTTGGATCAATACCTTTATCATTAACCCAATAATTATAAGCCTCTTCATCGGCATCATGTACTGTAATATATAATTTATCCTTTTCAAAACCTATCCATTTATCATCTGTTAAAAATTCCCATGCAAAATCAATTGCTTCTTTTTTAAAATAATCACCAATAGAGAAGTTTCCTAGCATCTCAAAAAAGGTATGATGTCTAGCTGTTTTACCAACATTTTCTATATCGTTTGTACGTAATGATTTTTGTGCATTCGTAATACGTGGTTTTTCTGGTGTCATTGACCCATCAAAATATTTCTTAATCGCTGCTACACCAGAGTTAATCCATAATAGTGTTGGATCATCATTTGGAATTAATGATTGACTAGGTTCTACTTTATGATTTTTACTTTCAAAAAAGTCTAAAAACATTTTTCTTACTTGATTTCCTGTTAATTTTTTCATTTATTTTTCCTCCAAAATATAAAAATCGTTCCTATTTCTAGGAACGAAAATATCGCGGTACCATCCTAGTTCATGTATATACATGCCCTTAATTCACTTTAACGCAGTGTCACGGTAAGTATTAGTTACTCTCAAAAGTAGCTTTCCATAATAATAGCTAAGTGTTCACACCTACCACACTCTCTCTATAAGTCTATTTATATGTACTTTTCTTTTTCAACGATTTATAGAAATTATACACGATTTAACTAGTAGTTTCAACCTTAATTACATTTTTTATGGTTACTATATACCCAAGAATTAGTGGTGCAACTATCATCCCCATAATTCCAAACCAATCACCAAAAATGCTTAATGCGATAATTAATATAATAGGATTAGTTGATAAACATTTTCTAAATAACATTGGTTGAATAAAGTTTGATTCGACAACTTGTAATATTAAAACAGCTAATACGCACATATACCCAATTGATGTATCTAATGTAAATCCATATACAATGACAGGTATTCCACCTATAAAAGGTCCAATATAAGGAATTAAATTAGTAATTGCAAGAAATACTGATATATATAATAAGAAGTCTAATCCAATTAAGTAGAACGCTACATAACTACCTATAAAGAAAACTAAAAAATCTAAAAAACTAGCTTTGAAAAATGAATATGTAATTTGTTTTAATTCTTTTAATGTAGTAATGATTTTTTCTTTATGTGGGATTTTACTATTTCCAATAAGTCGACAAATACTAACATCATCCAATACTAGATAAAAGGATATTCCAAAAGCAATTAATAAATTGCTTCCCCAATACATGACACCATTCATCGCTGTTTGTAACATATTTAGTAGTATGTCAAATATTTTGATAGATACCAAAAAATCATAAATAGGTTTAAAGAATGGATGGATATAACTATCTAGATTTGTGAGATCATAATTGGTGTAAATATGTAAACATTGTTTTACAAAACTAGGTATAACAACGTATAATAATGCAAAAAATAACAATATAATACTTGCATAAACAATTGCACAAACTACTTTTCGATTTATTTTATGAAAATAAGAGACAATTGGATCCATAATAAATCGAAAAACA
>JBKEBJ010000270.1:0-1850 GCA_047973105.1 Coprobacillaceae bacterium
CCTCATCGAGTGTAGGAAATATAATTTCTGTATAACATGGTTTACCTTGTGCATAATAATCCCAATAAAAATTTACTGGTGGGTTATCACTTCTATTGCCACCTTCACGATATGGTTTCAATAATTCATGATCTTTATATTCCTCTTTTGATAATAAAGCATCTGCAAACATTTCTCCTGTCCAGACTCCAGTATCACTGAGTGCTTCTAAATCTTCTTTAACTAATGAAAATCCTAGTTGATTTGTTAATTCTAGTTTCTTTGATGAACAAGCTAATTCTTGGCGTAGAACATTTTCTTCAAGGATTTTAATTTCTTCATGTTTGTAATCCATTCCATATCCTACAACATGTAAATTGACTCCTTTAAAAGTACAATCTATTTCAATAGCAGGTATGCATCTTAATCCTACTTTATTACAACTTTCGATTTCTTCGTCTATTGCTTGTACACTATTATGATCAGCTATTGCCATAATCTTAATACCTGCTTCAAGGCATTGCTTAACTAATGATTCAGGTGTAAATTCACCATCATCTGAATATTTTGAATGCATGTGTAAATCAATATAATTTTCCATTATTTTCTTCCTCTTTTCATTTATAATTTAAATCTTGAAGTTTCTATACATAAACTTCGAATCCCAGTAAAAATATATTCTTGCATCGTTGTAATAAATATGAATTTTGGTAAATGCTGTGTTGGTATTTTTTCTTTTAACACAGTAACTAGTTCTTCTTGATTGGTACAAAATGTATATACAATCATATGTGATGGATTAACAATCGCTATAATACTTTGTATTTGTTGTTTTAACAATGCTAAAGGATCTTCTATCAATAATTTCTCTTGTTCCTCTAAACTACCATTAGGTAAATACGCTAATTCTCCAGCAAAATGTGTAGCTCCATACACAATCGCATTATTTATATATAATCCACTACCAGTATGATGATTATCTGGTTGATATACAAACGCTATTGATTGACCTTCAATAGCCTCAGAATCTATATACCCTAGCATAGCTGTGTTGACATCATTTTCGATAACTGTTTTTATTGATATTTTGTCTTCTATTACCTTTTTCAAATTGATATTTTCAAATGCTTCAATATCTGATTTTGTTACTAGCCCATTATCTACAATAGCAGGTATAGAAATGCCTAAATATTCGAAGTCATACTCATTTTTCATACTTTGAATAAGCAATAGCAGTTTTTCTAAAGAAAAATCTTTTTTCAGGATTTCTTTATCTAAATACACTTTTTCATTCAAATCAATAAGCCGGTAATTAACCTTTATCTGACCCTTTACTACTTGTAATTGTATAAGACCAAAACACATATACTGCCCACATATTTTATAACGTTTTGCCTTTCGCCCACCTGTGGAATCACAATCCTCAACTCTTTCAATATATTTATTCTCTTGTAATTCTTTTAGAATACTAGTAATTGTTGCTTGTGATAACTTGGTTTCCTCTGCAATTTCACTTTTAACTGCATACTTATAATTAATAAAGTAATCTTTTACTTGTTGAACACTTAATTCATGTGCTCCTTTTGATTTATACACCGCCTCACCCACTTTCGACAACACTTGACGTATGCTCATGATTACATTATATATAGTATTTATATAAAAATATAATAATTTCAAAATACGAAAAACATATTTATAAAAAAAACCTAAATAGAAGAGTTCTATTTAGGGTTTTGCCTTATTCTGTTATATTTTTATATCATAAAATTCCTACTATTGTTTGAATAAACAAACTTACTATAGTGATAGAAATCCAACAAACAAAACCTAATAGAATAGGTTTTCCACCCTTTTTAACAAGCTCTACA
>JBKEBJ010000277.1:0-5857 GCA_047973105.1 Coprobacillaceae bacterium
TATTTTACTTTACCCATATCGTGATAAGGTAAAACATCTAAAGCTTTCACATTATGTAATGTTCCAATAAATCTACCTAATTGATATAGAAATGTATCATTTTGCGTAATTGTTGGTACAACAACATGACGTATCCAAACAGGTATTTCTTTTCTATCTAAATATTTAGCGAATTCTAGTATTATCTCATTTCCGACCCCAGTTAATTCTTTATGTTCTTTATTATCAATATGTTTAATATCTAACATTACTAAGTCTGTATATTTCATTAATGTATCCATTGGTTCTAGATTATCTGGTTGATATGTAATACCCGAAGTATCTAAACAAGTATGAATATCTCTTTCTTTACATTTTCTAAATAGTTCTGTCACGAATTCTGTTTGTAGTAATGGCTCTCCACCAGTAACAGTTATTCCACCACTTTTATAGAAATCTCGTTTTTTTTCAAATTCATTAATAATCTCATCAACTGTCTTTTTATTACCTGTTTTTGGTTTCCAAGTATCTGGATTATGACAGTATTTACAACGCAAAGGACACCCTTGCAAAAATACCACAAATCGGATACCAGGACCATCAACTGTTCCAAAAGTTTCAATTGAATGTACATAGCCTTCCATACTTATCACTCCTCATTTGTAGTTTACCACCTATTCAAAATAAAACAACAAATATGTTTCATTCATACTTGTTAGTTTTATCTTTCATTATATTTTTTTAATGCTCGCATTGTATATTCAGAGTCTGTTGGCATTTCAACATATTGACGTCCTCTTCTTTGACTATTATCATTTCCTTTTCCTGCAACCAAAACAACCGTTTTCCCTTGTGTTTCAAGAATTGCTTTTTCAATCGCTTCTTCACGATCTAAAATAATTGTGTAAGTATTATTTTGACCTTCGATATGACCACCAATCTCATGACAAATATCTATTACTTCTTCTTCTCCAGGATCATCTTCTGTTAGATATATAGTATCTGCATATTTACCTGCAATTTCTCCTAAGTCCTTACGGCGATCGTATGCTTTATCCCCTGGACAGCCAAAGACTATACTTATATGATACCCAGAGTATTCTTCTTTAACCGATTGAAATAGTTTTTCAAAACTTAAGCCATTATGAGCGTAATCAACAATTCCTACAACATTTTGATCATTACTTTCGTATACTTCCATTCTTCCACTAACACGTGCTGATTTTAAACCATTGTATATAAATTCTTGGGGAATATTCAACGCATCACAAATAGCGATTGCCGCTAAAGCATTTTGAACGTTAAATAAACCAGGCATACTAATACAAAATTCTTTTGTATAATTTTTAGTTTTAACCATAAAGTGAATTTCACGATTCTTCTTTTTAACTTCATATCCATAAATATCGGCATCTGGTGTATCAACACCAAATGTTTTAACATTTGAACAGGCTTTACTAGCTTCTAATACTTCTTCTAGATGATCGGTATTTAGATTCACAAAAGCTTTTTTACATTGTTTAAATAGTAATAACTTAGACTGGAAATAATCTTGAAAGTTTTCATGTTCGACATCACTAATATGATCATAACCAATATTTAAAAATACACCAATATCAAATGTAACACCTAATACTCTATTGTATTTTAATGCTTGACTAGAAACTTCCATCTCCATATATTCTACATTATGTGTTACAGCCGTTTGAAATAATTTATGTAAATCAATTGATTCCGGTGTAGTAATATGCGATTCATATTCAGTTTTTCCATCAAAGGTATGTATAGTTGAAATAATTCCACTCTTTTGTTTTTTCAATGATTCTAAATATGCATCTAATATATATTTAACAAAATAACTTGTTGTTGATTTCCCTTTTGTTCCAGTAATACCAACTAGATTTAAATTCTTCCATGATGAATGATAAAATAAATCACTTAAATATGCCATTGCTATTCTAATATCTTTAACAATAATACATGGTGCTTCAATGTCATACTTCTTATCACTAACATAACAGATACTACCTTGTTTCATTGCATCTTTTAAAAACTGTTCTTTAAAATGTAGTCCTTTACAAATAAAAAGAGTTCCTGTTTCTACATCCTTAGAATTACATGAAAGATATTTTACTATTTGATTAATATCTTGAATATTAGTATCCACCACTAAATCATTTTCATTCAATATTTCTAAATATCTTTCCAAAGAATAGTTTTCTTTCATATACACTTCTCCCTTTATTTTAATATCTATCTTATTTTACACAATTTTTTATCCTTGATAAAGAGAAATAGGACATTCTAAGCCATTAAAGATTAATACTATTAACTTTTTCCATTATAAAAACCGAAACAATAGTACGCTACTATTATTCCGGTTAATATGTTAGTTATATATTTTATACTTGACTATGGAAAGTTCTTGAAATAACATCATTTTGTTGTTCTTCAGTTAACTTAATAAAGTTTACTGCATATCCAGATACACGCACTGTTAATTGTGGATATTTTTCTGGATGTTTTTGTGCATCTAATAATGTTTCTTTAGTGAATACATTTATATTTAAATGATGTCCACCTTTTTGAACATATCCATCAAGCATTGCTACTAAGTTATCCATTTGTTGAGTATTAGCCATTTTTAATAATCCCCCTTAAAAGTTTTCTTCATCTTTAAGTATAATATTAGGTATCTTACAAGCGGTGTCGCCCATTGAGCAGTCCATCCCCTTATTCACTGTTACTTCTTCTAATGTAACATCCTTTTCATCATTAACAACAACATTAACATGTCCAGAACCAGAAGACATCGAATCATCTAACATTTTAATTAACTCATCAATTTGTTTTTGATCAGCCATAGATATCCTTCTTTCTATTCTTTATCTAATGCATCAAGATCTAAGTCTCCACTAAATACTTGATCATCTTTACCTAATGCTCCAGGTACAATTGAGAAAGTATTTGAGATACCATCTTGTGCATCTTTGAAAGGTAATTTAGCTACTGATGATAATGAAGCGATTGCTCCACTGCTATCTCTACCATGCATTGGATTTGCTCCTGGTGCAAATGGTTCTCCAGCTTTACGTCCATCAGGTGTATTTCCTGTTGCTTTACCATATACTACATTTGATGTAATTGTTAAGATAGAAGTTGTTGGTACTCCATCACGATATGTGTGATGTTGACGAATCATATTCATAAATGTTTCTACTAACCAGTTAGCGATTTCATCTACACGATCATCATCATTACCATATTTAGGGAAGTCTCCTTCTATTTCATAATCTACAGCAATTCCATCTTCATCTCTAATTACTTTAACTTTTGCATATTTCATTGCTGATAATGAATCTGCAACTACTGATAATCCCGCAATACCTGTTGCGAAATAACGTTTTACTTCACGATCATGTAAAGCCATTTGAATTCTTTCATAAGCATATTTATCATGCATATAATGAATGATATTTAACGCATTAACATATACTCTTGCTAACCATTCCATCATATCTTCAAATTTATCTTTTACATCTTCGTATTCTAAATAGTCCCCTTCAACAGCTCTGAATTTAGGACCTACTTGTTTCTTAGATTTTTCATCTACACCACCATTGATAGCGTATAATAAACATTTAGCTAAGTTAGCACGAGCTCCAAAGAATTGCATTTCTTTACCAACACGCATAGAAGATACACAACATGCGATAGCGTAATCATCACCATGAGAAACTCTCATTAAATCATCATTTTCATATTGAATTGATGAAGTTTGAATAGACATTTTAGCACAATATCTTTTAAAGTTTTCAGGTAAACGAGTTGACCATAAAACTGTCATATTTGGCTCTGGTGCAGTTCCTAAGTTTTCTAATGTGTGTAAGTATCTAAATGTTGTTTTAGTCGCTAAATGGCGTCCATCAATACCAACACCACCTAATGATTCTGTAACCCAAGTTGGATCTCCAGCAAAAATATCATTATAATCTGGTGTTCTTGCGAATTTTACTAAACGCAATTTCATAATAAAATGATCGATATATTCTTGAATTTCTTCTTCTGTAGCAACACCGTTTTTTAAGTCTCTTTCTACATAAATATCAATGAATGTAGAAGTTCTACCTAATGACATCGCTGCACCATTTTGTTCTTTAACAGCAGCTAAGTATCCAAAGTATAACCATTGAATTGCTTCTTTAGCTGTTTTTGCAGGTGATGAAATATCATAACCATAGGCTTCAGCCATTACTTTTAATTCTTGTAAAGCTCTAATTTGTTCATTTAATTCTTCACGTAACTGAATTGTTTCAGCAGTCATTCTTGATTGTGAAGTTGCTAATTGATATTTTTTATCCTCAATTAATTGATCTACACCATATAAAGCTACACGACGATAATCCCCGATAATACGTCCACGTCCATAACCATCTGGTAGTCCAGTGATAATGTGTGATGAACGACAAACTCTAATTTCTGGTGTATACGCATCAAATACCCCCTGATTATGTGTTTTACGATAATCTCTAAAAATTCTTGAAATTTCCGCATCTACTTTGTAACCATTTGATTCACATGCTGCTTCAGCAATACGAATTCCCCCGAATGGTTGCAAAGATCTTTTAAAAGGAACGTCAGTTTGGAATCCAACGATAGTTTCTTTAGATTGATCTAAATAACCAGCTTTATGCGATGTAATAGTAGATACGATCTTTGTATCCATATCTAATACCCCACCAGCTTCAATTTCTTTTTTCGTTAAATCCATTACTTGATCCCATAATTCTAAAGTATTTTTAGTAGGTCCAACTAAAAAACTATCATCTCCATCATATGGCGTATAGTTTAATTGAATAAACTCTCTTAAATTTACTTCTTTATTCCATTTTCCTGCTTGAAATCCTTCCCAAGCATCATTCCATTTTTTTGTAAAAGTCACCCTTTGCTCCTCCTATATATATTAAATTTCCTCACTCATTATAGCACTATCAAAAAACATAAACAATGAATTTAACTGATAAAACTTGTTTTTTTTCATCGAATGAAACAGTGTTATAACTCACGTATCCACTATAACAAGTATTCCTTTTTTTTACTAATGATATACACTATCAAATAAATTTTATTTTATAGTAGATTTTTTATTTCATTTCATATATTATAGTACCTGAACAAGTGGAGGTAATAATTATGAATCACATTAATTCTAATGAAGACTTTACAATTATTAAACAAAATATTATTGGTATTATTGAGAAATATAATACTAAAATTGAAGATTTTTTATCAGAGGAAGCTATTCGTAACTTAGCTACTCATTTAACAATCACTATTATGCGTATTCAATCTGAAAATTATATTCCTTTAAGCAACAGTCAAGTTGCTGGAATACAAGAAGACACATTATATGATTACGCTAAAGATATTTGTCAAGAAATTGAACAACAATACAACTTCTCTTTCCCTCAAGATGAGATAGCTATTGTTGCTATGTATTTATCTAAAAGCCATATGCTAGATATAGAAATTAAGTCTGGATTTGATTTATTAGATAAAGAAATTTTTTATACATTAAAAGATTCTATGTCTGATATATATAAATCATATTCTTATGATTTCCGTGATAATGATAATTTATGGATAGCTATTGGGTTACACCTAACACCTGCTGTTACAAGATTACAAAATCGTCAAATGTTAGAAAATCCATTAACTAGTAATATTAAAGATGATTATCCATTAGCATTTTCTTTTGCGAATACGATAAATGAAAATGTTAAAAAACAATATAATGCTTCTTTCTCAGATGATGAGGTAGCATTTATTGCTATACATTTCTTAAATGTACTTAAAGAGTCTACTAAATAGACTCTTT
>JBKEBJ010000339.1:0-13571 GCA_047973105.1 Coprobacillaceae bacterium
AATGCCGAAACAATTCCTGAAGGTGTTGATCCAGCCAAACATTTATATCAAGTAAATCATAATGTATTTATTGCACATTGTAAGGCTGTTAAGGCATTGAGAGAATTACAACCAGATGCTAAGTTCTGTGGAATGAATGCAGTAACTAATATTTATCCATATTCTGATACACCACAAAATAATTTATTTGCTTGGCAAGCCTATCAATATATGAACGGTTTCCATTGTGATGTTTTTGCAAAAGGTAAGTATCCTGATTATATGATTGCATATTTAGAAAATAGAGGATGGATGCCAACATTTGAAGATGGTGATGATGCGTTATTAAAATATACAGTAGATTATATTGCTTTTAGTTATTATCGTTCAAACACTATTAAAGAAGGAGAATTTGATTATACTAGACCTTATCATGAAGTTGTACAAGAGTATACTATTCAAAATCCAAACTTAGAAGCAAATGAATGGGGATGGGAAATTGATCCAATTGGACTTCGTTGGACAATGAATGACTTATATACAAGATCAGGGCTACCTGTTTCAATACTAGAAAATGGTATCGGTTGGCGTGAAGAATTAGATGCTAATGGAACGGTTGAAGATGATTATCGAATTGCTTATCATAGAGATCATATAAAAGCTATGAAAGATGCTATGTTTGAAGAAGGTGTTGAATGTATTGCATATGTTACTTGGGGACCAATTGATATCCCAGCAAGTATGTGTGATATGTCTAAACGATATGGTTTTGTATATGTAAATAGAGAAAATAAAGATTTAAAAGATTTACGTAGAGTACCAAAAAAATCATATGAGTGGGTTAAAAAAGCATTTTCATCTAATGGTGAAGAGTTATAGAATATTGTTGAGAAGAGATGTGAAAATCTCTTCTTTTTTTCATTCGTTCTCTAATTTCGAAAACATGTCATTATTTGTTTATAAAGCGCTGTATAGTATTGACTTTTGAGTTAGAATAGTCTAACATATACATAGTTAGAATAGACTAATTAAAAGGAAGTGATGGTATGCCTTTATCAATGGCAAGAGCAGGCGAGGAAAACATTATTAAAAGAATTGGTGGGAAAGAAGAAACTAAATAGTTTTTAGAATCCCTAGGGTTTAATGTTGGCGGAATTGTGATTGTAATAAGTGAGAATCATGGAAACATTATTACAAAAGTTAAAGAATCAAGAATTGCAATTAGTAAAGAGATGGCAAATAAGATTATGATTTAATACCATTATTTAGGAAGGATGTATGTCATGAGAACATTAAAAGATGTTGCTTGCGGAGAAAGCGTAAAAGTAATTAAATTACATGGTGAAGGTGCTATAAAGCGTAGAATCATGGATATGGGAATTACTAAAGGCGCAAGTGTATATGTTAGAAAGGTAGCGCCTTTAGGAGATCCTATTGAAGTGAGAGTAAGAGGGTATGAACTTTCACTTAGAAAAGCAGATGCTACAATGGGTGAGGTTGAGTAAAAACAGGTTAGGACACTAACCTTTATATTTATGTTTTTAGTTAGCGCTAGCTAATTTCGGGGAGGAAAAGAAATGGCAATTAAAATCGCATTGGCAGGTAATCCAAACAGTGGTAAAACAACATTGTTTAACACTTTAACTGGTTCAAATCAATTTGTTGGAAACTGGCCTGGAGTTACTGTAGAAAAAAAAGAAGGAAAATTAAAAGGAAAGAAGGAAGTAGAAATCATAGATTTACCAGGTATATATTCTTTATCTCCATATACATTAGAAGAAGTTGTAGCTAGAAATTTTTTATTAACAGAGAAAATAGATGCAATTATTAATATCGTAGATGGTACAAACTTAGAACGTAATCTATATTTATCAACACAATTATTAGAAATTGGCGTGCCAGTAGTAATGGCAGTTAATATGATGGATATTGTTAAGAAAAATGGCGATACTATTAAAGTTGATACATTAGCGAAAAAATTAGGATGTCAAGTTGTTGAAATTTCTGCATTGAAAAATGATGGGATTAAAGAACTTACAGATATCGCAATAAAAGTAGCTAAGGGAAATAAAGAGGAACCAAAACATACATTCTCTAATGAAATGGAAGAGATTCTTAAGAATATTGAAGGTATGTTAGAAACAGATATTGTAGCACAACAAAAACGCTTCTATGCAATTAAATTATTTGAAAGAGATACAAAGATTACAGAAATATTTACTACATTACCTAATGTAGAAGATATTATTGGAAAAGCAGAAGAAACATTCGATGATGATGCAGAAAGTATTATTACAAATGAAAGGTATACATACATTTCTTCTATTATTGATGAATGTTATCATAAAGAAAACAAAGAAGAGTTAAGTATTTCTGACAAAATTGATAAGATTGTTACCAATCGTTGGTTAGCAATTCCAATCTTTGTTGCTGTTATGTGGTTAGTGTATTATGTATCGGTATCTACAGTTGGTGGTTGGTTAACTGATTGGGCTAATGATGGAGTATTTGGTGATGGATGGTCATTGTTTGGAATGGATATCCCAGGAATTCCAGTATTAATCGAAGATGTTTTAACTTCACTTGGAACTGCAGATTGGTTAAATGGTCTAGTTTTGGAAGGAATTGTAGGTGGAGTTGGTGCGGTACTTGGATTTGTTCCTCAAATCTTAGTTCTATTCTTATTTTTAGCATTCTTAGAAGCTTGCGGATATATGTCACGTATTGCTTTTATCTTAGATAGAGTATTTAGACGATTTGGATTGTCAGGTAAATCATTTATTCCAATGCTTATTGGAACAGGATGTGGTATTCCGGGAATTATGGCGTCTCGTACAATAGAAAATGATCGTAATCGTAAGATGACGATTATTACTACAACTTTTATACCTTGTAGTGCTAAGTTACCTATTATTGCATTAATTGCAGGAGCTTTATTTGGTGGAGCTTCTTGGGTAGCACCTAGTGCATATTTTGTTGGAATTATCGCAATTATATGCTCAGGAATTATTTTAAAGAAAACAAAAATGTTTGCTGGTGATTCAGCTCCATTTGTAATGGAGTTACCTGCTTATCATTGGCCAACAGTAGGGAATATTTTACGTAGTACTTGGGAAAGAGGATGGTCTTTCATTAAAAAAGCTGGAAGTATTATCTTAATTTCTTCTATCTTTATTTGGTTTACATCAAGTTTTGGGTTTGTTGATGGTAAATTTGGAATGGTAGAAGATTTAGATGATGGTATGTTAGCAGCGATTGGTCGCGGTATTGCTTGGATATTTACACCACTTGGATGGGGTGATTGGAAAGCTGCTGTAGCGGCAATTACAGGATTAGTAGCTAAAGAAAATGTTGTTGGAACATTTGGTATATTATATGGATTTGGTGAAGTAGCAGAAGATGGTGCAGAGATTTGGAAAACATTAGCAGCAAGTTTTACAACTATATCAGCCTATTCATTCTTGGTATTTAATTTATTGTGTGCTCCTTGTTTTGCAGCAATTGGAGCCATTAGAAGAGAAATGAATAATGCTAAATGGACAGGATTCGCGATTGCTTATCAAACAGTATTAGCATATGTTGTTGCTTTCTGTATTTATCAATTAGGTACTGCTTTTACAACTGGAAGTTTTGGAATTTTAACAGTTGTTGCAGTATTATGTGTAGTTGGATTTATTTATTTGTTAGTAAAACCAATGCCAAAAAAATAATGAACAAAAGGGTGTGATCATAATGCAATGGATTATGGATAATGTATCTACAATTATTGTAAGCTTGTTATTAATAGGGATTGTTATTGTGATTATTAAAAATTTGCGTAAAAATGATGGTGGCTGTGTTGGAAGCTGCGGGGGTTGTGCTTCTTCGGAAATATGCCATGATCATAAAAAGAGTTTCGTAGATGAATATCATGAAAGTCAAAATCATAAATAAAATTTTAAAATAATAAAAAGACATAATTCTAGTTAATATAGGATTTATGTCTTTTTTTGATTACAAAGTATATTTCTTAATATTTGATTACAAACTATGTATGAAATAAAGGAGTGAAAAATAATGTTAAAAAATAATGATGTAAGTAACTTACCAATGGCAGCACTAAAAGAAATTCCAAAATTCAAAGCTAATGCAAAAGAAATAATTGCATTAGTTAAACATCGAGGACGAGTTATTGGATACAAATTATCTGACAATCAAATCCTTAATAAGGAAGATGCCGTAAAGCTTGCTAGAGCAGGTGAAATTAAGGGTGTAGGGATAGCAACAAGAAAAGGGACAGAATATTTAAAATCATTACCTGATGGTAAAGAAAGTAATAATTTAGGAAGTTTACCAACAGTAGCTAGCCACGAATTTGAAATAGAATATGCGAATAATTAAAAACTCTCTTTATTTGAGAGTTTTTAATTTATGTTACATCTTAATAGTAATGATAATTATTTAGAGCAAATCATTGGATGTATGAAAAAGGGTATGCTATAGTATATATAGTTAGTGATTGCTAACAACAAATATATAGGAACGAAAAGGAGAAATTATATGTCATTAATAGGAAAACAAGTAGCAGACTTTAAAGTACAATCATTTGTAAATAATGAGTTTAAAGAAGTATCAAAGGAAGATGTATTAGGAAAATGGAGCGTATTCTTCTTTTATCCAGCAGATTTTACGTTTGTATGTCCAACAGAGTTAGAAGATTTAGCGAATAAATATGATGAATTTAAAGGGATTGGTTGTGAAATCTATTCTGTATCTTGTGATTCACATTTCGTGCATAAAGCATGGCATGATGCATCAAAAACAATTAAGAAAATCAATTATACAATGTTAGCAGATCCAACAGCTGCATTAGCTAAAGATTTTGAAGTATATATTGAAGCTGATGGTATGGCAGAACGTGGAACATTTATTGTGAATCCTGAAGGAACAATTGTTGCTTATGAAGTGTTAGCAGGAAATGTTGGAAGAAATGCAGAAGAATTATTTAGACGTGTACAAGCTTTACAATTTGTTGCAGAACATGGTGATGAAGTATGTCCAGCGAAATGGAAACCAGGTGAAGAAACTTTAAAACCATCTTTAGACTTAGTAGGATTACTATAGAATGGAAAACATCTATGATGTTGTTATAGTTGGTGGAGGGGCCGCTGGGCTCTCCGCAGCTATTTATTTAGCACGTGCTAAGTTTAGTGTTTTAGTTGTTGAAAAAGAAACAATTGGTGGACAAATTACAATCACTGACGAAGTTGTTAATTATCCAGGAGTTTTAAAAACTACTGGAAAAGAATTAACTGAAAATATGCGTCAACAGGCTCAAAACTTTGGTGCTGAATTTATGTTGACGGATGTTAAAAAGATGGATTTAGAGAGCTCTATTAAGCGTATAGAAACATCTAAAGGGATACTTCAAAGTGTTGGTGTGGTTTTAGCGACTGGAGCTTCACCACGTAAACTTGGTTTTACTGGAGAAAAAGAGTATCAAGGGCGTGGTATAGCCTATTGTGCAACATGTGATGGTGAATTCTTTAGTGGTTTAGAAGTTTTTGTTATTGGTGGCGGTTTTGCGGCTGCAGAAGAAGCTGTTTTTTTAACAAAATATGCAAGTAAAGTAACTATTATTGTAAGAGAAGAAGATTTTACTTGTGCAAAGAGTGTAGCTGACCATGCAAAGAATCATGATAAGATTGAAATTCATTACCAAACAGAAATATTAGAAGCTGGTGGAAATGATAAATTAGAATATGCTGTATTCAAAGATAATAAAACTGGTGAAACATGGCGATATGAAAATCCGAATACATTTGGTATCTTTGTATTTGCAGGATATGAGCCAGCAACACAATTATTTAAGGAACAAGTAACTTTAAATGATTTTGGTAATATTATTACCGATATGAATCAAAAAACTAATTTAGATGGTGTATATGGAGCAGGGGATGTATGTGAAAAGAATTTACGTCAAGTAGTAACAGCAGTGTCTGATGGAGCTATTGCTGCAACATCTTTAGAGAAATACATACCAGAAGTAATAAGAAAAGAAGAGCTAATAACAGTTCAACAAAAGACTGTTGAAGAAGATGTTAATAAAGTAGAATCAACTAATGGTGGTTTTATTACTGCAGAAATGAAGCAACAATTACAACCAGTATTTGCTTCCCTACAAGAAGAACTGGTTATTAAATGTGATTTCAATGATTCTTCATTATCTAAAGAAATGGAAGGATTCATTGATGAATTTGTTGAGCTAAGTGATAAAATATCTTATCAAGTAATATCTAGAGATACAGATTTACCAACTTTTAGTTTCTATAATTCAAAAGATGAATATTTACGAGTTAAATTTCATTTAGTTCCTGGTGGACATGAATTCAATTCTTTTGTTATTGCTATATATAACGCTGTTGGTCCTGGACAAAAAATAGATGAAAATACACTTTCAGCTATTACTGCCATTTCTAAAAAACATAATATTAAAGTAATGGTATCTTTGTCTTGTACTATGTGTCCAGAAGTAGTAATGTCTACACAACGTATGGCATTAGAGAATAATGCTATTGAAACAGAAATATATGATATTGGACATTTCCCTGAAATGAAAGAAAAATATAAAATTATGAGTGTGCCATGTATGGTCATTGATGATGAAATTATTCATTTTGGAAAAAAAGATATTATGCAAGTTACCGATATTATTAAAGCTATATAAAAACTGATGAAATTATTTTTCATCAGTTTTTATTTATCATCTTTATCTCTTTCTTGAATTGTTACATGAATTGTATCACCAGGCTGTTTATTCATTTTTGATCGAATATCTTTACGAATTCCAATTATATGATTCGGAGTTTTCATTCTAACTAAGGAACCTTTATATTCAATACCATCGAAGGTTGCAGTTACAAATACACGTCCTTTATTAAATTCTTTTTTTACATCATATGGAAAATCAATATAGGCACCATCAATACCATCTACTTTTTTTATTACTGCATCAAATTCATATATTTTATTCATATTTCCACCTCATATGTTTATTATCTACTATATTAGATAAAAATAAAAGGGGATTGTGCAAATTTTTACAGATATTGTTAGTATACTTCTTGACTTTTAGTGGTGCAATGTTATACTAATTATGGTTAATTATTACTAACTAAATCATGTGGATAAGCGATTTTCTTAGTTAAGATAATGGTATTACATCTTAAGTAAGGTTATTTACAGAGATTTGTTAAAAAATAGAAAGGATGAATGCAAAAAATGAACATTATTGAAAAAATTTACGCAAGAGAAGTATTAGACTCTCGTGGAAACCCAACAGTAGAAGTAGAAGTAGAAACTGATATCGGAGCTAGAGGACGTGCAATTGTACCTTCAGGTGCATCTACTGGTATTTATGAAGCAGTGGAATTACGTGATGGAGACAAAGGTAGATATTTAGGTAAAGGTGTTTTAAAAGCAGTTGAAAACGTTAATACAATTATCGCTCCTGCTTTAGAAGGAAAATCTGTATTTGATCAAAGAAACATTGACTATGCAATGATTGCTTTAGATGGTACTGATAATAAAGGAAAATTAGGAGCTAACGCTATTTTAGGTGTTTCTTTAGCTGTAGCTAGCGCTGCTGCTGATAGCTTAGACATGCCATTATATCGTTATATTGGTGGAGCTAACACTTATAAATTACCAACTCCAATGATGAACATCATCAATGGTGGAGAACATGCTGATAACAACATTGATTTCCAAGAATTTATGATTATGCCAGTTAAAGCTTGTTGCTTTAAAGAAGCTATCCGTATTGGAGCTGAAGTATTCCATGCTTTAAAATCAGTTTTACATGATAAAGGATTAAATACTGCAGTAGGAGATGAAGGTGGATTCGCTCCAAACTTATCTTCAAATGAAGAAGCTATTAAAACTATTTTAGTAGCAATCGAAAAAGCTGGATATAAACCAGGTGAAGATGTTAAAATTGCAATGGACGTTGCAAGTAGTGAGTTCTACAAAGATGGTAAATATGTATTACCAGGAGAAAACAATAAATCATTTACATCAAATGAATTAGTTGATTTCTATGCTGAGTTATGTGATAAATATCCAATCATCTCAATTGAAGATGGATTAGATCAAGATGACTGGGCTGGTTGGGATTACTTAACTAAAACTTTAGGAGATAAAGTACAATTAGTTGGTGATGACTTCTTTGTAACTAATACAAAACGTTTAGCAGAAGGTATTGAAAAAGGAGTTGCTAACTCAATTTTAATTAAAGTTAACCAAATCGGTACTTTAACTGAAACTTTAGAAGCAATTGAAATGGCTAAAGAAGCTGGTTATACAGCAGTTATTTCTCACCGTTCTGGAGAAACTGAAGATACAACTATCGCTGATATCGCAGTTGCTACAAACGCTGGTCAAATTAAAACTGGTTCTGCTTCAAGAACTGATCGTATTGCTAAATACAATCAATTAATTCGTATTGAAGATTCATTAGGTGAAGGTGCTAAATTCGCTGGAATCGGAGCATTCTATCAATTAAATAAATAATATAAGAAAAAGCTTACACTAATTGTAAGCTTTTTTTGTAAAGTAAATTGAGCAACTTATATAAAAGTATGTGATTTTAACACTATAAAAATAGGTGAAACTATTGTTAATAGATTGAAAAATATGTTTATTATGTTATTATGAAGTAAAGGAGGGTTATAACATGAAGTTAAAAAAAATCGTCATTGTATTATCTATATTAGTTACATTTTGTATAGGAGGGGAAATTCAAACAGTTGATGCAACAGAAATCACCTATGATAAACATACTACTTACGTTGATTGTAGAAATGCTGCATATAGTGAAAACAGTATTTATGAGTATATGAGTACTGAATTTTCATACACTATTCAAGGAACTACATTTGGAGGAAGTTATACATTTAGAAGAGAAAAAAATAATTTTGAAAGTGAATGGGAACGTTATACTGGGATAAGTGGTATTCCAAATGGCTGGTCTTTAATATCTGATACGTTTGTGTCTGGAATAGAACCAATGTCAAAAATGATAAATAATGATAAAATAGTACGACAATTAGTTTATAAGAATCCAAATAAAAGTACATATGACATGATAGAAATAATTTATGTGAATTATTCATATAATAAACTATCAAGAACAGTAGGAGGTGAGGTTTCTGCACAAACAGATTTTGGAGAAATTAGATCAAGTGTAAAGCTGAATATCGAATGTATAGCTGGTGTAAAGACCATAAAGTCGATAAATGTTCTTACTGATGGGCATGCGGCTAATTATGTTGATAGTATATATCGAATAGATACTTATCGTGTTGGTACAGTAATTGATCCTACTCTAGAAGAAATTGAAATAATAAGAGATGTTGAAGTAAATGGTACTATATATAGAATGATAATAAAAATTGATACATAGCAAATCATTAACATATTAACTATAAATATTTTAATAATAAAAGATTAGGCAGGCAAACTTTTGTTTACTTGTCTAATCTTTATGTCTTTTAAGCAACTACAGTTACATTATAAGTAGCAGTTACAATCTTGCCATTATAAGTCTCTGTAAATACAATACTGTATGTTCCTTCACCAGTTAGCTTGATATTACATGTGCTAGAATTTTGTGGGAATGTATAAGATTGCAAATTTGCTCCAGTAGCGGAATTCAAGTTCACTGACATTACACTATCAGGATTTTGTCTAGTAATAGTTACTGCTAAATCAATACTACCACCATTACTTGCTAAAGAAATCGAACCATTAATTGGGGAACCATTGTAAGTTACTGAATATTGAATATTTCCTAATTCTACATCAGCACCTAATTTTTTAGATATCTCGTTAGATCTAATGGATGAATTTTCATACGTATAATATCCAACAACATTAACAGAACCAGTAGGGATATATTCTAATGTAGCTGAAGGCGTATCATACATAGCAGAGTATAATAACTCGCCAGTAGTCGCATCTTTGACATCTACACCATATCGAACACGACCATACATTTTAGTTGCATCCGTAGCGTTTGCATCGGTTACAGCTTCTGGTGGATCATACGCTCCAAAGGAAACGGATATTTGTCCACTAGAATTTAAACTAGCATCAAATGATGTTAAATCATTAATACCTAAATCTTCTACTTCACCATCAGGTAAATTATCTTTCCAAAACCAACCACTATAAATGGAATCTTGTGGTGTGTTGGCACTAGGTGATTTGTAAGGGTATTGTCCTTTTACGGCTTGTCCTTGAACGATACCACCAGGTTGTGATGGGAAATCATTTGTTACACCATTTTCTGTTCATTTTTCATATATTAGAGAACAGAATTCTCTTGCAATTAACATCTTACGACTAGTACTCATTGTTAAGTTTTGTTCCTTAGCATCTTTTTCATCATATCCCATCCATACAGATACTGCATAGTCAGGATAATAAGCAGCGAGCCAACTATCTTTGGCAGCCCCTTTAAATTGACTATGATTACGTTCCTATTTAGTAGTACCAGTTTTAGCACGAATTTGTCCAAAGTTGAAATAGCTAGAATAGGATGTCCCAAGTGTTACTTGTTCAGCCTGTACATCACGAATCATATACGTAGCTTCTGCACTAAGAGATTGCTTAGCTTCCGCTTGAATAGTTTCATCAATCATAATAGAGTCGTCATCACTATCAATGAAATCAATATAGTTAATCGTATGTGATTCATATGTTTTTCCACCATTCGCAACAGTAGCGTAGATAGAAGACATTTCGATTGGAGTAGTACCTTCTTGCCAACCACCAAGTGTATAAGAGATACCAATACCTACGTCTCTATCAGCAGATACATCGACTCCTAAATCTTCATATAAATTTAATATAGTTTCATATCCAACTTCTTCTACAACAGAATCAAATGTCCAAACTGCAGATGTGTTCCATGAATTGTATAATGCATTAGCGATATTCATCTGTCCATGAGTACCAGCAGTTCCATCATAGTTAGTTGGGTTATAACCACCTTTATTATATACTTTATCTTCTACAGTATGAGCAGTTGACCAATGTAAGTATTCAAAGGCTGCTCCATATGCCGTGATTGGTTTTAAAGAAGAACCAGGTTGACGTTTAATATCAGAACGATTTGTTCCAAAGTCTGCGTAATTACGTCCACCTACAACACCAACTATCCGACCATCATTGACGGATTGAATACTGGCGCCAACTTGCATGAATTCATCAGGGAAGTCAAAGCCACTATTCGCTAATTCTTCGATATATGTTTGAATATCAGTATTTAAAAATGTATGAATGTCCATTGGTGTTTGTACAGGATCCAAACCAGTTTTGTCTTTAACCTCATTAATAACAAGATCAATATATGCTTGGAATGCCGTTGATGTATTAGCCGATTCTTGCGTCAATAGATTTTCTACAGGAACCGCTTTTGCATCGTCACATTCTTCTTGCGTTATGTAGCCATGATCAACCATTAAGTTTAAAATAACATTTCTTCTACTTGTAGCAGCTTCTAGATTATAGAATGGATCATAACTACTAGGTGAGTTTAATGTTCCAGCTAATAGTGCAGCTTCAGGTAAAGTTAATTCAGATACTTCTTTATTAAAATAATATTTACTAGCTGCAGATACACCAATTGATGATAGGCTTCTACCGAAGTAAATCTTATTTAAATACATGGTAAGTATTTCTTCTTTACTAACTTCTTTAGTTGCTTCCATAGCTAAGAAAATTTCACTAAACTTTCTAGTATATGTTTTCTCTTCATCAGGGAAGTAGGATTTTTTAATTACTTGTTGTGTGATTGTTGATCCACCACCTGTGATTCTGCCAGCTGTTAAGTTTGATATAAATGCTTTCGCTATACGTGGTAAGTCAAATCCATCATGTTCAAAATAACGTGAATCCTCACCAGCTACCACAGCATCCACTAATACTTGTGGTAAATCTTCATATTCAACATTAACACGTTTTCCATTTTCATCACTACCTAGTGTATAGATTTCATTGCCAGAGTCATCAAAGATTCTTGTTGAACCTCCAGACAATAGTTTTTCTGCAGTGAAATCATCCGTTTCCTTATAAATGTTCCATGCGAAATATACTGCAACGGAACCAACAAGGACTGTACTTAGAGTAATTGCGATAACAATTATACGCTTCCATTTTACTTTTCTAAGAAACGATTTTTTCTTTGTTTTGGTCTCCATAGTTTTACCTCCTAGAAATACAATTCATCAACTATTTTTAAATAGTGTAAACGGGGATTAAATCCTTGTGGGATTAAATGTCCATTTTCTTTTATTTCTTCATATTTTAATGATTTCCTTTGTAAGGAATTATATGCATTAATCATATATAATGCATCAATTAAGTATACCTCATTTAAGGTAGTAAAAGCAATAATTATAAATGCGATTCCGTTATGCTTTATAATATTTGATAGATGCTCAATTTGATGTGTTGTGATATTGGCAAAAGGAAACGTAGTTTTACGAGTTTCTTTTGCTTCGAAATCAATATACTTACCTTTATACAGTCCATTATAGTCTGTCGTTGATGGTGTTCGATAATACGCTTCTACAATTCTAGCAGCAGAACGTTTTGGATAATCAACTTTAACAATCTGAACTGGAGTAGGTTTTTTGTATATAACAGCAACATCATTCACAAGATAGTATTGATTTGTGATATTTAGATCCTCTTCTAGATTCATTCCTCGGTGTTTAGCACTAACTTTTTTAGTAGATGAAACCGAAGATTGAAACTGTGTATTTTTCTTTTTATTAGGATAATTAACCATCTATCTATCTCCCTATTAAGTATAAATAACCTGTACTATTATAACATATATCACATTTATTTGTTAAAAATATAATTAAATTCTCCTTAAGATATCCTTAAAAGTTGGGATTCCTAATAAACCACTTGCATTTCTTAAAAAAATTTGCCACAATAAAGATGCAAAGAAGGAGTGGTTGTGATGGAACAGAAAGTACAATTAAGTCCAAAACGAATTGTTGCAAAAGAGTTTAAAGTGGATTTTAAAGGGTATAATGCAGATGAAGTAGATCATTTTTTAGATATTATTCTAAAAGATTATGAAGAATTTGCTGAAGAGCTAGATACTGAGACAACGCTAGACACCGAGGTAACTGACGAAGAGCGCTTAAATGCTATGCGCTCAAATCTTGACGCCTTTGAGCTTGAAGAAGACGATATTGCGATAATCAGCGATGATGGCGAGTTTTTAGGTTTTAAAGAGCAGTATACAGAGGCGCTGCCAGTAGTTGCAATTGTTGGTCGCCCGAACGTTGGCAAATCTGCGCTGGTGAACCGCATTTTGGGGCGCCGCGAGGCCGTTGTTGAAGACGTTCCCGGTGTTACACGTGACCGCGTAACCTATCAAGCGGAATGGGAAGGCAAGCGCTTCTCACTAGTGGATACCGGCGGTTGGGAGCCTGATGCTAAGGGCATTGATGCGTCTGTCGCATTGCAAGCAGAGTTGGCGATTGAACTGTGCGATGTTGTTATGTTCGTTGTTGACTCGCGCGTCGGGC
>JBKEBJ010000394.1:0-1591 GCA_047973105.1 Coprobacillaceae bacterium
TCATTAGGGATTTTAAACTCATTTGTGCCTGCTTTATCCATGTTTCCTTTATCCAAAGTACCATAGAACCTTCCACCAGCATCAATCACTTCTATAACCCCTTTAATATTTGAATTAAACAGGATTCGACCAGTTCCGTCTTCATTGATGGTAATTGTACCATAGGTGTTTACTCCATCGTCTAAATTAATAGTTTGTACTTCTGTAATCTTCAATTCTGAGGGTAATTCAAAATCATAATATTCTCCCCCTCCTAAAACTGTTAATAGTTCTACTGGTAGTTTTAAATACATTTCCATATTAAATGTATCACCTATTTGTGGTTTTATTACTTGTTTTGGTGGTTCAATACCTTTTTCATAAAAAGATAGTGTAAATGCATCTATAATTGATGTACTAGTGCCCTCTGGTAAAGTACTATCCGTTATTAATTGTTGTATTATTTGTTTAATATTTAATGCATTATTTTCATCCGTTTGTTTTTCATCTTTCTCTTTTTTTATATCTGTAATAGTATTGATATCTGTTTCAGACTTCAATTCATTATTTTCCTTTGTATTGTCTTCTTTTTCTATTTGACTTTCTTCTGTATCTTGAGTCATATTTGTGCTGTTAATTGTACTAGCTAAAACAGGTTGTATCATTACCATAACACTGATAAACACAATAAGACTCACTCTGAATAATTTCTTTCTCATTCTAATTATCCCCTTTCCTCATTGTTACAATGATATTAATATCTACTATATTATTACTTTTAAATAACACCTTTTTTGTTATTTCGCCCACATCTTACCACTATGACAATAAAAACACCAACATTATGCCCAAGAATATTTTATCTATTTATTATCTATCTTTTTTCTCATAATAAAAAGATGAATAATACTTATTTTTTGTATTATTCATCTCCATAATATTCTTATGTATTACTTTTTATATTTGTTTTCCTTTCAATAAAATGATATTTTATATCTTTTGAATATAATATTTCTCCTAAATAATTTATCAAGGTTTCTGGAATATATTTGTTGCATGAAAATATATCAATCGATACATGATTATATTCTGGCCAAGTATGAATCGCAATATGTGAATCCGCAACAATAGCCATAATGGTTATGCCATGTGGTGTAAACTGATGATGAATTTCACCAACAATTGTAGTTTTCATAGTTTTCGCAATATAATACATTATCTTCTGTAAGTATTTATAATCATGGATATTATTTGTATTACAATCACTAATATCAATTACTGCTTCTAACCCTATGGTAATCTTCATAATATCCCCCCTTTATTATTTATATATCTTAAATTTATTACTTTGACATTTTTCACATTTCTTTTTCTTTAATATTTCAATTGTTTCATATTTTTGTTTAGGACCAACAGTATGTATTTCTTTACATGATATACATTGGTACTTACGAATTCGTGGATTGAACTCTCTAGTATAGAGTTTTTCATAATATTCTTTATTAATTATTGTTTTCATAGTATCTGTTGTAAGTAAATGATATAAATCACTTACTCCACCAATAATTTGTGCCCCATCATAAGTATTAAACTGCCTCTCAATATTTGAAAT
>JBKEBJ010000397.1:0-1691 GCA_047973105.1 Coprobacillaceae bacterium
TTTTTGTTGTGCCGCAAATACATCTTCTGGTTTACAACTATATGAGTATACTTTACCACCAGCTAACATACATCCTACTTGAAATTCTGGATTAATTTCATGTGCGATTTTAGTAGCTAAAGCACTTGCTACTAATTCATGATGAATTGCTGTATATTTCGCTTGTTTAGGATTTTCTCCTTCTTCAAAAGTTAAACCAGCTCCCATAAATGGTAAATGAAGAATCATATTAATTTCATTAAATGTTAACCAATATTTTACTAATCCATTGTATCTAGTAAATAGAACACGTACTAATCTTTCATAAAAACCAATTAGTTTTCTGTTTTTCCATCCACCATATGTTTCAATTAAGTGCGTCGGACAATCAAAATGCGTAATTGTTACTAATGGTTCAATACCATACTTCTTACATTCTTTAAAGACATCCTCATAAAATTGTAATCCTTTTTCGTTAGGTTCACTTTCATCTCCTTTAGGAAATATTCTTGACCAAGCAATTGATAGTCTAAATGTTTTAAATCCCATTTCCGCAAATAATGCAATATCTTCTTTATAATGATGGTAGAAATCAATAGCTTCTAATCCTGGATAAAAATGTTCTTTATCTGGTGTAAAACTATCTACATTTCCTAACATAACTTTAAAACGGTCTTTACCATGAGGAACAAGATCGACATTCGCTAATCCTCTTCCATCTACATTGTAAGCACCTTCACATTGGTTTGCAGCTGTTGCTCCTCCCCATAAAAAATCTTTTGGAAATACCATAATTAACTCCTCCTTATAATCCCTTTAATTATATCAAATTACAGGTGAAAACAAACCGTTGTTTTTAGATTATTTGGCTCTTTTTTTATACCTGATAACATAATATTGAATGATGATAGACCGTATTCTATCTTGTTTAATAACCTTATTTATGGTATGTTAAAAGCAATCATAGATAGGAGTTGTTAGTATTAAATTACTATTTTTATGTAGCCAAAATAAACGTAGAAGCTTAACTGCTGAAAAAATATTTAATAATCAAAATGGCATTATTGCTCGTTCTGCAGGTACAGAAAAAAACGCTAGAAATAAAGTGACTAAAGGTCTTCTAGGCTGGGCAGATATTATTTTTTGCATGGAAAAAAAGCATCTTCGCAGAATACAAGAAAAATATCAAGACGAATTAATATATAAAAAAGTTATTGTTTTATATATTAATGATGATTATGAATATATGGATCCAGAATTAATATCTATTTTAGAAAGTACTGTTATTACATATATATTATAAAAAGATTGTAAGTAGCACTAAATGGCGGTGTGTACCTACAATCTTTTTTATTATTTTAACTATTTTAATTCTAATTCTACAACTAATGGATAATGATCAGATAAATCGGTTTTTACTACTTTAACATTCTTGATTGTAATATTACTAGAAACAATAACATTATCTAAGAACTTAGAATTCATACTTGTTTCTAATGAATCTCTAGCTCCATCTTTTTCTTTCATTGTTTCTAACCAAGTTCCTTCATAACCATTAGCTAATTGATAATCATCTAAAAAAGCATTATATTCATTAATCCCTTGATCTGTATTAAAATCACCAACAATGATTTTATACTCGATTGGATCTTTATCTAAAGCTTCCTTTAGTTGACTGATTTGTTGTTGTCTAATATCCAAAAATTCTACAC
>JBKEBJ010000366.1:0-1775 GCA_047973105.1 Coprobacillaceae bacterium
TTCGCTACATTTATCTCTACATCTCTTAAATCATAACTGTCTAATATTTCTTGTGCTACTTGAAATCCTGTAAAATTCCCATGATTATGAATTCTAGAATATTTATTATAACTATTGCTCACCTTTGATTGTGCTACAATAACTAAAATTGTTCCAATTAAAATCAGGACTAAACCTGCTAGATTATATGGATTTGAGAAATCAAAACCATAACCATATCCATAATAACCACCCATAAAAATCACCCCTTTGATATTATTATACACTATATTATTAACTGAATATGTATTAATGCATAAAAAAATGCAATTAATTCATTGCATCTTTTAAACGATTACTTGGTTTAAAGGTAACTGTATTACTTGCAGGAATCACCATTTCTTTTTGTGTTTTAGGTGAAATTCCTTTTCTTGATTTACGATGATTTACTTTAAAAGTTCCAAAACCAGAAATTAATACCTTTTCACCTTGCATCATGCTATTAGTCATTGTATCAAAAACTGCATCCACTAGGATTTCAGCATCTTTTTTTGTTAAATCTCTTTGTTCACTCACTGCTTCTACTAATTCTTTCTTATTCATAACTGCCTCCTACTTATTCATAAATACGAAGTAAAGTATATCAAAATTGAAATACCTATTCAAGATAAAAAACAGTTTTTTTCATTTCTATTAGAATAAAGCAATTATATTATCTTAATACTTATAACTAAGAAGGATTAATCATTTATTTTTACTTAATTTTTCATAATATTAAATATATTTATTTTTCTAATATTAATACTTATAATATAGTTTTTCATAAAAAAATCTACACTTAGAAAATGTAGATTTTATAATACAATCGCAATGACATTGCTCTTGCCTTTATTCACAATTTTACTTAAGATATCATGAATACGTAAACTTGCATTTTCTGGAATTGAATTAAGTTTAGTATACATACCCTCTTCTATTAAATCACCTAGTTTTCTACCAAAGATATCACAATCAAATACTGCTTGTTTATCATCGCCACTAGATTTTAAATATTCAACAAATGATTCTGCTTGATCTTTTGATCCAATAATTGGTTCAAAAGTACTTTCAATATCTACTTTAATCATATACGTAGTCCCTGCTTTTGATGTTAAGCGCATTCCATATCGTGGTCCTTGTTTAATAATTTCTGGATCGCTTATCTCAATATCATTCAATTTAGGAATTGCATATCCGTATCCTGTTTGTTTAACCATACGAATAGCACTTGAGAAACCTGTATATTCTTTTTTGATATCTACTAACTCTTGAATAAAATTCAAGAAAGAAGCTTGATCAAAACCTTTATCCCCAATAATTTCTTCTAAGATTTCATTGTATAAACCACTTCGCTCTTCAATTTTCAATGTTGCGCTTGAAGTTGCTGTATCAATACCACTTAAATACGCTCTTTCAACAAAATCGTATTCTCCAATTGTTGTCGCAATATTTTCTACATCTTTAAACTTCTTGATAGCTTGCATTGATTCTTTTAATGAAGTATCTAAAGTTTGTTTTAACCAATGATTATTTGATAACATAGCTAACCATTTTGGTACTTCAATACGCACTTCACTAATATTAAATTCATACAATGCTTCTCTTAGAAGTTTTGTGATTTGTTCTTCTTGCATGTTAGTAACATCCATTGGTAGAACTGGAACTTGGTATTTTTCTTCTAAACGTTGTACTGTTTCATGGCAGGCGTTTCCGTTTACATCTGCTGTGTTTACAACGGTAATAAATGGTTTTCCTAT
>JBKEBJ010000483.1:0-3638 GCA_047973105.1 Coprobacillaceae bacterium
AGAAATAATAATAGGGGATAAAAAAATGAATAGAATACTAATTATAGAAGACGATGCTATTCTTGGTGCTGGACTTTGTTATAATTTTATTTTAGAGGGAAATCAAGCAGAAACTGTGGAAACTATCCAAAGTGCCAAGGAGAAAATTGAAGACCAAGATTGGTCATTGTTAATTATTGATGTAAATCTTTCTGATGGAACAGGTTTTGAACTTGCGAAATGGGTTCGTAAAAAGAGTAAAGTACCAATTATATTTTTAACTGCTAGAAATTTGGATGAAGATATGATGGAAGGTTTTACTGTAGGGGCAGATGATTATATTACGAAGCCTTTCAATATTCGAATACTTATGCAGCGAGTACAGGCTATTTTACGTAGAGTGACTACTGATAAAATGGGGATCATAACATGTGGCAATTTACAAATGGATTTTGATGCATATATTATTAAGAAAAGTAATAAGGTATTAGAATTGACACCGACTGAATTCAAATTACTTAATAAGTTCTGGGAAAATAGAAACACTATATTAACAAGGGAAATATTATTAGAAAATATTTGGGATCAACATGGAACTATGTTGATGAACATACGTTAACTATTAATATTAGTAGATTACGTAGAAAGATTGCTGATGAAACATATAGTTATATAAAAACTATATATGGAGTTGGATATCAATGGATTGGTGAAAAACATGAGTAGTACTATTTTGATAGTTGGGTTACTGTTGTTTGTAGTAGTATTTATATTTGTATACACTACATATATGCGAAAGAAATATATAACCTTTACAGAAGAAGTATGTGCTCAAATAGATGCAATGTTATTTCATGAATTAACAGAAGAAATAACATTAGAAGATGAAACATTATCATCAAAGATACAAGCAAAATTAAATAAATTATATAATGCAACAAGAGCTATGCATCAAGATGGTATACAACAAAAACAAGAAATACAAGAAATGGTGTCAGACATCTCACATCAACTTAAAACACCACTTTCTAATATTATGATGTATTATGATACTTTGATAAACTATGATTTACCTAAAGATAAAGAAAAAGAGTGCCAACGCATTATGCAAAGTCAAGTTGCTAAAATGGATTTTTTAATTACTTCGTTAATTAAAATGTCAAGATTGGAAAGTAACTTAATAAATCTTCAAAAAGAAAAAGTAAATGTACATGAGTGTCTTAATGAAACTATAGAAACAATTAGTAGTAAGGCAAAAGATAAGAATATTAATATCTCCATATCGTGTAAGAATCCGTTCTATCTTTTATGTGATTACAAATGGACAATGGAAGCTTTATTTAATATTGTAGAAAATGCAGTGAAGTACACGCCAATTAATGGGAGTATTGATATTTTAGTTGAACGTTTAGAAATGTATACAAAAATATCAATTAGTGATACTGGTATTGGAATATCTTCACAACATATTAATGATGTTTTTAAACGTTTTTTTAGAGAACGAAAAGTATATAAAGAAGATGGAGTAGGGATAGGCTTATATTTAACAAGACGTATAATTATGCAACAAGAGGGGTATATAAAGGTAAATTCTAAAGAGGGGGTAGGCTCTACATTCTCAGTATATCTTTTACATAACAATTTATAATACATAATAATAGAACTTCAGTTATACTGAGGTTTTTTTGAAAAGTTACAAAATTGAAACAATTAATTGTTGAATTGAGAGGGTTCTGAGAGGTTTGTTTAGTATTATAAAACTGTTCAAAGAAACCAAAGGGAGGATATTAAATATGAGTATTTTAGAGGTTAAAGATTTAAAAAAGTATTATGGGAATGATGATTCAACTATGGTAAAAGCTTTAGATGGAGTAACTTTACAAATTGAAGAAGGAGAATTCACTTCTATCATTGGTACTTCAGGATCAGGGAAATCAACATTACTTAATATGTTGGGTGGTCTTGATACACCAACATCGGGTAAAGTAATTATTAGGGATAAAGATATTTCTAAATTTGAAGATAATGAGTTAACTATATTTAGAAGAAGACAAATTGGATTCATTTTTCAAAACTATAATTTAGTACCAATTTTAAATGTATATGAAAATATATTGTTGCCAATTGAATTAGATGGAAGTCAACCAGATAGAGAATATATTAATAAAGTAATTTCTCTATTAGGTTTAGAAAAGAAACTAACGAGTATGCCTAATAATTTATCTGGTGGACAACAACAAAGAGTAGCCATTGCAAGAGCGTTAGCTACTAAACCTGCAATTATTTTAGCGGATGAACCAACAGGAAACTTAGATACGAAAACAAGCCAAGATGTATTAGGGTTGATAAAACTAACAAGTAATAAGTTAAACCAAACCGTTGTTATGATTACACATAATGAAGAGATTGCACAACTTGCTGATACGACGATTCGCATTGAAGATGGGAAGATTGCAGAAGGTAGGTGGTAATCATGATGAAGAGAAATAATAATAAAAAAGTAATTATGAATTTAGCTATGAGTAGTATTAAATATAATAAATTAAGAAACTTCTTTATTGTTTTTACAATCGCCTTGTCTGTTACTTTATTAATGGTTATGGGGCTGTTTACATTTGGGCATCAAAAAAACAAACAAAGAGCAGTAGAAAATGTGCAACATGCTATTTATTATGAATTATCAGATAAACAAATTAATAATCTAATAGGTGAAGAGGACATAGAAATGTTAGTCCTTAGTAAATCTGGAACAGGAATTGAAATAAATAATAAAATATTACAACCAATTTATTTTGAATAGAAAGCAACAAAGGGAAATGCTAATGATATAGAAACCTATAATTTCATATCTGGTGGACATCCTAAAACGTATGAAGAAATTGCTGTCACAAAAGAATATTGTGAATTATTAGATTTAGATGCAGTACTAGGGGAACCCATTACGATTACCTTTATTGATGGTAATACAGAGGAGTTTATTATTTCTGGTATCTTAGATGTATCTGAAAATATGGAAATATTCCCAATTTTGATGTCAAGGGATTATGCAGAAACAGGAACCTATTTAAAAGATGAAGACTATAGTGCAATAGTTCGTTTAAAAGAAGCAAGTGAAATGAGTCAATCTACTATTACCAATCGAGTTAAAGAGATTGGTGAGGAATGTGGAATTGATAGAAAGTATATTAATGATAATAATAACTTTGTTAATACCTTATCTGGTGATGCCGTACAAACTAACGAATTATTAGTAATTATTGGAGCGGGTATTGGTGTTCTGTTTGTAAGTATATTAGTGATTTATAGTGTTTTCTATTTATCAGTAGTAGGCAGAATCCGTCAGTTTGGTCAACTACGTACGATTGGGATGACAAAGAAACAAGTCAAGAAAATGATTACCAGAGAAGGAATGTTGTTAAGTATTATTGGAATACCATTAGGAATTATTATCGGATCTTTTATTGGATATTTAGTACAGCCAACTGGATGGGATTGGGGTAACACTATGTTAGTATCCATAGTTGTTGTTATTGCAGATATAATTACAGTAATGGCATCTATTCATAAGCCTGCTAAAATAGCTTCTTCAATTACACCAGCTGAAGCAGCTCGATATTCTGGTTATACTGAAGATAAAAAAGCTAAAAAAATAACAAAAC
>JBKEBJ010000010.1:0-11914 GCA_047973105.1 Coprobacillaceae bacterium
ACAATATTTAATACCTGCTTGTATTATTCCTTCGGCAAAACGATCTTGAACAAAGGTATCCGGTTCTACTTTAAAATAGTTTTCAAATACATGTGACATAATATCTGCAGTTCCACCAGCCGTTTGAATAGCCGGTAATGTATACATATATTGTGGATCCAAAATAGAAGTTTGAGGAATCATATCCCAAGAAGCAGTTCCTTTTTTAACATTAATATCCATCTTTGATATAACCGCATTTTTATTCATTTCTGTACCTGTTGCAGCCAGTGTCAGGATTGTTACAATAGGTAATACTTTTGTGATTTTAGATGGATCCATAACAATGTCCCAAGCATCACCATCATAATATCTAGCAGCAGCGATAACTTTAGCACAGTCAATTGTACTTCCCCCACCAGCTGCTAATACAACATCAATATTATGTTCTTTACAAAGTGTTGCTCCTTTAATTACTGTTTCAATACGTGGATTTGGTTCTACACCACTAATTTCAACAATATTGCAACCATCTAATAAACGGTAAATAGCGTCATATATTCCATTCTTCTTAATACTTCCACCACCATAAACTAATAATACATTCTTTCCAAATTTGTCTATTTCGTGAGGTAATTGTTCTATTTGGTCTTTACCAAATAACATATTTGTATATGCATTAAATCTAAAGTTTTGCATCTTTCTTCCTCCTAAGAATCAATTGTATCTGGATCTGTTCCAGTACGTTTCATTTCATTTAAATTATTTATTTTTTGTAGTTCTTCATCTGTAAGATGAAAATCATAAATCTCTTTGTTTTCAATAATTCTATTTTCATGTACCGATTTTGGTAAAACAATAATATCTTTACGAGTTAACCAATGTAAGATTGCTTGCGCTGGTGATTTTTGATAACGATTCGCTATTTCCACAATTGTTGGATGCGTTAAATAGATTCCTCTACCTAAAGGTGACCAAGCTTCAAAAGCAATACCCTTTTCTTTACAAAAATCATAGATTTCATAATCTTGTATTCCTGGGTTAAACTCCATTTGATTTACTGCCGGCATCACGTTTGCGACTTTTAATAAATCTTCCATATGATGCTTTTTAAAATTGGATACCCCAATGGATTTGATTTTACCTTCATGCATCAGCTTTTCCATTTCTAAATAGGCTTCTTGACTGCCTTTAACTGGCCAATGGATTAAATATAAATCAACATAATCTAGTTGTAATTTACGTAAACTTAATTCCAATGCTTCACGTACTTTTCCTTCTTTTATATCCTCATTCCATAGTTTTGTAGTAACATAGATTTCTTCACGAGGAATACCACTCTCTTTTATGGCCTTTCCAACATCTTCTTCATTTTTGTAAATCATTGCTGTATCGATATGACGATATCCATGTTGTAAAGCCCATAGAACAGCTTGTTTGGTATCTTCATGTGATTTCCAGACACCCAACCCTATTTGAGGAATTACTTGGTTATTATATAAAGTAATAGTTTTCATTTATTTACCTCCTTGTAATCTTTTTAATGTTGCTTGTAATGCTTTGAACCCTTCTTCTAAATCGGTTATTGAGATTACGCTTTCTTCCATTGGACACATACCGTCTTTATTACGATTAATAATATAGGGTACTAAAGTATCATAAGTATATGGGATTTTATAGGTATCTAATAATGTTTTTGCATGTTCACTTAATACTAAAGCATCAATGCTTTTTACTTGGCTACGCACTAATAATAAAGCTGCTGATTTACCTATTACTTTATCCGCTATTTCATAGTCTTTAAAGTATAACGCATTGTCTTTTACTTTATCCATAATTGGACGAATACCATTAAATGTCGATGTATATACTATATCTTCTTTTACACCAACTAAAGTATATCCTTCTTTTATTAATAATTCTTTTGCCTTCATTGTATTCTCCTTTATTTCCCAATTGGATTCATTGGATTTTTATGTTTATTCATTTCTCTTTTATAAAGATCTATTTTGTAATCAACAGTATCCAAATTCTTTTCTAAAACTGCTAACTGGGTTTTAATAATTTCTCTTTGATCTAAAAATATTTGATATCTCTCTAATATTGTATCATCACCTTGATGACAAAGCTCAATATACTTTTTAATATACGCTATTCCCATTCCCGTTTTTCGCATACAAGTAATAATGTCTAACCATTCTAAATCCTTTTTATTATACACTCGTTGTCCACTTGTATTCTTTTTTATTTTAGGTAATAGACCTTCTTTTTCATAATAACGTAATGTCGATGCTGTGATAAGATATTCTTTGGTAACTTCTTTAATTGTATATTCCATAATCTACCTCCCTATTTCTCACATACTTATGTTACTACCTAAAGTGTACTTCAAGTCAAGTAAAAAAGATACACCAAGGTATCTATTTAAATAGTTTAGAAATTAAACTTTTTTTAGATAATTTCGCTATTTCTTCTTTAGCTCCTTGGTGTCCTAATTCTATTGCCTTTTGGTAATATATTCTTGCTTCTTGTTTATCTTCTTTAACGCCATCGCCATAATGAAGCATATATCCAATCATAAATAATGCATCTGCATTTTCATTACTAGCTGCTTCTCTAAAAAGAGAGTAAGCTGCTTCTTTATCGATTTCTACACCGATTCCATAAAAATAACATCTTCCTAATTGATATAATCCAGGAACAAATCCTTGATTCGCTGCCTCTGCATAGAGAGTGCTAGCTAATACAGGATTTCTTTCAACATCTAATCCTTGTTCATAACAATTTCCTAAAGTAATCATTGCAGGTGGATATTTAGCTTCACTAGCGATTGTTAAATAGGCAATTGCTTGTTGCATGTTTTTTTCAACATACTTTCCATTACGATAAAATACTGCCATTCGATGGGTAGCTCGTATTTCATTTATATTGATAGCTTGTTGATAACAAGCTAAAGCTTCTTTAATTTTATTATGATTCTCATATAACAAACCTAAATTGTATAAGGCTGGTCCTGAATGTAATTCCCCAGCTTTTTTATAGTATGCAATAGCTTGATCAGTATCTTTAGGTACTACTACACCTTCTTCATAGAACAGTGCTAATTGAAAATAAGCAGGTGCATAATTATATTTAGCTGCACGGGTATTTAATTCTAATGCTTTCTCTTGATTCTTAGTTACCCCTTCACCATGTAGATATAAATATCCTAAATTACATAAGGCACGAGGAAAATCTTGGAGTGCTGCTTTTTTATAATAAGATACAGCAATTTCTAAATCTTTTTCAACTCCTATTCCCATTTCGTAACAATAGGCTAAATTACATTGTCCTGCAGCGTAACCTAAATCTGCACAACGTTGATATAATTCTACTGCTTTACTAGGATCTTTTTTTACACCAATTCCTTCTTCATAGTAATATCCTAAAGAACATAATGATTGACGATCATCTGCTTTAATAGCTTGACGATACCAATAGACTGCTCGAAAGGTATGATGTTTAATATCGGTATGTGTCTCATAAAAATACGCTAATGCAGACTGGGCTTTTGCGTATTTCATACGAGCTGCAATTTGATAGAAATGTCTAGCTTTTATAGCATCTTGTTCAACAACTAATCCCTTCTCATAGAAAAAGGCAACTGCTGTTAATGCAGGTGGATAATCTTGCATTGCAGATCTTTCATAATACCTAAAAGCTTGCTCCAAATCTTTGGAAACACCAAGTCCATATTCATAAAAGTATCCAACATGATGTTGGCTACGGAAATGATCTTGACGAGCCGCTTGATGATAGTGTGAAAAAGCTTTTTCATAGTCTTGTTCAACACCTTGTCCATACTCATAACAAACACCTAAGCTATATAAGGCATCTGGATATTCATAATGACTAGCACGTTCATAACATTTAATCGCTTCTTCCATATCTGGTTCTACTCCATAGCCATATTCATAACAATATCCCATGTTATAGACAGCACGAGGAAAATCGTATTTAGATGCTTTTTGGTATAATGAAAAAGCCTTATTATAGTCTTGTCCTACGCCGATTCCATCTTCATAAAAATACCCCAGATTACAAGCCGCAACAACATTATCTAGTGCTGCTGATTTTTCATAATAAAAAGCAGCCATTTCATAGTTTTGTTCAAAAACTAAGCCTCTTTCATAATAGTATCCAATAATACAAAGGCAATCACTATCTTCTATTTTCTCACCCGTTTCAAAGTATTTTAAAGCCTCATTATAATCTTGTTGATCAAAATACTTCAATCCCTGTTCATATAGTTCTTTACCACTCATTAAATGCATGGTATGTTCATCTACTTCTTCATATGTATCTAAAACCATCACAAAGTCAATACCAATTACTTTTCCTTGTTCGTCTTCAATTAGATACTGTTCATAGTCTACATATTCCTCATGAACATCTTCATAGATACCAATCACTTCTTTTAATTTTTCAACTCTATTTTCTAACGCCACAATATCATTTGATATATCAAATACACTAACAATTTTTATGTAGGCAATGGTTTCTTCTAATGCATTTTCTATGACTTTTATAACGCATTCTTTTTCTTGGATATGAACAATTTCTTTGACATACCACTTATTACATAATGGTTCATAGTTTCTTACTCTTTGTTCAATATTCAAAGATACCACTCCTTTTCTAACGTTTTGCTTCTATTGTTTCTACTATCCCTCTTGATATTTTACCAAATATAGCAGTTACTTTTTGTGATGATTGAACAACCCCTGTTGCTCCTAAATCTTTTAATACTTGGATTTGAACAACAGCTATATCACTTACTATAAAGCTAACTTTTGAATTCGTAGCTTCCATAGTTTCAATATTATCAAGACCACCAAGCGCCTCTAATAATCTTTCTATATCAATATCTACTTTTGTAGTGGATTCTCCTACTTTTTTATTTTTTAAAACCTTTACGATTATTAACCATAAAATAATGGCTATAATAACTATTGCAATACCATAAATAACAAACTCAGGCATAACCTTACCTCCTATATAATAAAAAAACTTTATTTCTTTTATAAATATAGTATACTATAATCAATAGTTAAAAACTATCATTATTTGAAAGGAGAGTCTCATGCATAGTAATAAAAAAGTAACTATAAACTATTTACTAATTGGATTATTATTCCTCTTATGTATTGTTAGTTGTATAGCGATTAAGAGCTCTGCGCCTTTAATCACAAAAATTGCGAATCCTGAAAACTTATGGTTTAGACAATTGATGTTTTTCGGACTTTCTTTTATTTTAATGTTCATCGTTTACAAATTTGGTAATGATAGAATTTATCAATTAGTATGGATAGCATATGGTATATTTATGATCCTTTTAATTGGATTAGTAGTAGAAAGATTTGCGATTATGGCATTTGGAAGAAGTATTGTTCCTTTAGCTAAGACAACCAATGGAGCAACATCCTGGTATGTATTACCGTCCTTTGATTTACAGCCCTCAGAGTTTATGAAAGTTATTTTAGTACTAGTCTTATCAAAAGTAATTAGTGCTCATAATAATCTATATCCTGTTCATCGCTTTCGTACAGATTGTTTGATGTTAGGAAAGGTATTAGCTATTTCTTTACCACCTTGTATTCTGATTTACTTACAAAATGATGCAGGTGTTACATTAATTATTTTAGTATCTATTGTCTTTGTATTATTTGTTAGTGGATTGCAAGCCCGTTGGTTTGTTGTTGGTGGTGTTATTATAGGTGCCGTTTTAGCTATTGCTATATACTTATTCCTCTTCCAACATGATACTTTTGTTGATATTATTGGTGGCGGTTATAAGATGAATCGTTTTTATGGCTGGATAGATCCTGAAAGAACCTATAGTAATGAAGGTTACCAGTTATTTAATGCATTAATAGCCTTTGGAACTGGTGGTATGTTTGGACATGGTTTCCAAAGTAGTGTTATGCCTTTTCCAGAGGCACAGACCGATTTTATTTTCGCTGTTATTGCTCAAGATTTTGGTTTCGTTGGAGGAATTTTAACTATACTTTTAGTAGTTGCTTTCGACGCAGCACTAATTTACATAGGAATGCGTAGTACAACAGATAGAGATAAATATTATGTAGCTGGTATATTTGGGATGTTAATATTCCAACAAGTATGGAATATTGCTATGGTAATGGGACTTGTTCCAATCACTGGAATAACACTTCCTTTTATATCCTATGGTGGTTCTTCATTACTATCTTATATGATCGCTATTGGTGTCTTCTTGGATATTGACAAACAAAGTAAAATTATTGCTAGTAAAGGACATCTACAAGATTTATAAACAGGTAAGCGGATGCTTCTCTTATGAGAAACATCCGTTTTTAGTTACTACTATATTGACATCAATAGTTATTTAAGTACAAAACTATTGTGATATTCCTACACCAATATCGTTTACTTGTGGTATACATTGGATATTTTCTTTCACCTAGATTATCGCGAAGACAAAGAACGTTACATTTTTTTGTTATTTTCCTTTTTATAGTATGATTAACTGACACCTAACTTTGAAATAATCATAAACTAGAATATAAGAAATTTATAGAAGAAGGAGGTTTATAAATGGCTTGTAATCTTATTATGAACTCACAATGGTGTCCAGGCAGTACAGGTGGTCCGCAATACTTCAGTGGTACAGGTCCTGTCACTTATGATCAATTTTTTGTATCTGGAAATCGAACTTGTAGTGTCACAATGACTGAAAATAATAGTACTGCTAGTGATAGTTATGATTTAGCAATTCCAGTATTTGGACAAAAAAGTTTAGTGTTTGGTTATATTATACGCGCTATTAGTTGTAATTGTTGTTATCTTCAAGTAGAGTATTATAATCAAAACAATCAACCAATTGATATTTTAAAAATGGATATTACACGTTCTATTACTGCTGATTTTAGAAGCCAAATGCGCTGTTTTCCAATACCATGCAATGCGCAATACGCGAAAGTGTCATTACACTTTAACAATCAAGTAACAGCTTCTACATTCTGTGCACCATGCGCATATTTTCGCTAGATAAAAAATACTAATATAAAAAGTGATGATAAAACATCACTTTTTATATTAAAGATATGTAATGGATCTCCATGTTATACTTTATATAATTTTAAAAGTAAATATAAAAGATTATCTATCCTCTAGCTAATCCTACTTAGCTATTGATACTTCGATGTTTATGAAAGGTTGTATAAAGGATACAAATACACTTTCTAAATAGAAATTTTGATCTTGTTTATTTCCGTATAAGGGATCATTACATAATGGATGTCCTATATATGCCATATGAACACGGATTTGATGTGTTCGTCCAGTTTCTAATTGACACTTAACAAGTGTATTACCATCTATTTGTTTTATGACCTCATACCTTGTTATTGCTTTTTTACCATATACATTAACTTCTCTTTTTATGCTATCTCCATGACGTAGTATTGGTTGATTAATGGTACCATCACCTACTAAATGTCCTTCTACTAAACAATGATATATACGCTGTACCTGTTTAATGTCTTTGGATAATACAGCGTGCGCATGTGAATGTTTAGCTACAACTAACAAGCCACTTGTTTCTTTATCCAAACGACTCACTATATGAATCGTAGCTTCTATTTGATTTATTTGATAATAGTATAATATTGCATTAGCCAACGTATTATTCGGATACTTTCTTGTAGGAATGCAAGGAATCCCTGCCGGTTTATCAATCACTAGATAGTCTTTATCTTCATAATAAATAGATAAGGGCATTTTATAGACTTGTAGTAGCGTGTTCTCTTTTGGAAATATAAGTGTAATAATATCACCAGTTTGTACATAATAACGTACTGTTTTTTCTACTTCATTACAAAGGATTTTACCACTATTCTTAATTCTTTTTAATGCTTTTCCACTAATCCCTTGCAGTAGAATAAATTCTCTTAACAACATCCCTGTTTGACTTGGTTTTACAACATATTCTAGTTTCATGATTTTATATAGGCTCTTCGGACTCGTTTAATAAAAGACATCTCTTTATATTCAATAAAAGTAACAATTTTCTTAGAAATTTTTATCTCTATACTATCTACTGCTGCTTCACTAAACGATAAATGATCAACGCCTAAATGAAGAACATCATCTTGTTTACGAATTAAGCGAATACTTTGTTTATCATCTAAAATGAGTGGTGCGCCTAAAGAACGATATGCATTATGTTGAATTCCTGCAACTTCTGTTAGTTGCATTAATGGATTCCCAGGATAAATAACAGCACCTCCCAAAGATTTATTATACGCTGTAGAACCAGATGGTGTTGATACACATAATCCATTCCCTCTAAATGTTTCTAGTAAATCATCGTTTATATACACATCAATTACTTGTGTCGCAAACCCATGATCAATACGTACTTCATTCAATGCATAAAATGTTTTGGAACGTTCTTTTTGATGAGTAATAATTTCTAGAATATATCGTTCATTGACCTTATAATCATTATTTTTTATATCTTTTATTAAAGCATCAATTTCTTCTTTTTGATAATCTGTAAAAAAACCTAATGTTCCTGTATGAACACCAACAAAATAACAATCTTGGTGGAAATATTGATGCACTGATTGCAACACTGTTCCATCACCACCAACACTAATAACTAAATCTGGTTGTTTTTCATCATATTCTAATATCCCTATTAATTTTGATTCTATATCTTTAGCTATTGATTTAGATAATGTATCTTGTTTTATAATCAATGTATATGTTTTCATAAGATCACCTCGCTTTTACTATTATATACTAGTCTCTTCTTTTTGAATAGTGTAGAATAGAGAAAAAGGAGTCTTAATATGGATACTAATTTAGAAATTGAATTTAAAATATTATTAACTGCTACCCAATACGAACAAATAGTGTTAGATTATCAAAAAGAGATTAAGAATCAATACATACAAACAAATTACTATCTAATGCATCCTACTTTAGATGAATATCAATATATGTTACGTATTCGTAAAAAGGAAGGTACCTATGAATTAACATTAAAAGAACCAAGACCAGATGGAAACCTAGAGACAAATATCCCTCTTTCAAAAGAGGAAGCAAATACTTTATTAAATGGTGGAGATATAAAAAATCAAATTACTGAAAAGCTAAGTACCTTACATATTTCATTATCTGATTTGAATACAGATCATTCATTAACAACTATTCGAAGTGATATCATTTTCCCTATTGGTGTTTTAAGTATTGATAAAAACACGTATGAAAATACTATTGACTATGAATTAGAATTTGAAGTAACAGATAAAGAAAAGGGAAAATTAATATTCCTTGATATTATTAAGAAATATAATCTATCCTACCAACAAAATTGTCCTAGTAAAATAAAAAGATTAAAGCAATTGCTTTAATCTTTATTAGTTAGCTTCACTTTTATAATGATCTTTTAAATAATGTTCTTTTAATTCTAATGCAGAAAATTTTCTTCCTTCTGTGAAATGTGGACAGTTTTCCAAATCTTCACATTCTGCCATTTTACGTAGTTCACGTGGAATAAAGACACGAATCTCTTCGGCATTATAGCCTACTTGGAATCTTCTTTCATCAATCATAATAGGTCTTTTTAGTACAGATGGATTGGTTTGAATAAACTTAATCAAATCATTCATCTTCATGCTATCTATATCAATATTCTCTTCTTTAATGATTTTAGAACGCTTAGATATAATATCATCTGTCCCATTTTCACTTCGTTCTAATAACTCTTTTAATTCTACTTCACGAAGCAATGTAGAGAAAATATTTTTTTCAACATAAGGAATATTATGTTCTTTTAGCCATGACTTTACTTTTCTACATGAAGCACAACTTGGTGCAGTATATATGCGAATCATAATATATCATCCCCTTCTTCATCCATTATACATCATTTTAGATATAATTCTATGAATTTTTTACATTTTTTAGATTGATTTTATAATTCGTTATAACTATAATTTATATATGTGTTAACCAAGGAGGTATTTTATGAAAAGAATGTTGAGTGGAATTAAACCAACAGGAAGAGTAACATTAGGAAACTACATTGGGGCTATTAAACCATTTGTAGGATATCAAGAAGAATATGAAATGTTTATTTTTATTGCGAATTTACATTCCATGACAGTATTTCAAGAACCAAAATATTTAAGGAAAGATACACGTGATTTAATAGCTTTATATATCGCTGCTGGATTAGATCCAGAAAAGGTTACGCTATTTTTACAATCAGATGTATTAGAACATTCTCAACTTGGTTGGTATTTAGGTTGCATGGTGAGTATGGGAGAATTATCTCGTATGACACAATATAAAGATAAAGCTAGTAAAGGTGGCCCTATTGGAGCTGGAATCTTCAATTACCCTTCACTAATGAGTGCAGATATACTAATGTATGATCCTGATTATGTACCTGTTGGTGATGATCAAAAACAACATGTTGAATTAGCACGTGATATTGGGGAAAGATTCAACAATCGTTATAGTGATACTTTTAAAATTCCTGAACCATTAACTCCAAAAGTTGGTGGACGTATTATGGACCTACAAGTACCTACTAGAAAGATGTCTAAATCAGATGAAACATCAAAGGGATGTATATATATATTAGATGATATCAATGTATCCAAGAAAAAGATTATGTCAGCAGTTACTGATAGTGATGGAATTATTACTTTTGATCCAAAGAACAAACCTGGTATTTCTAATTTATTAGAAATCTATTCTATTTTTGTGAATGAAAGTATTGATTCTTTAGTTGCGAAATATGAGGGTATTGGCTATGGTCAATTTAAAAAAGATTTAGCGAATATAGTTGGTGATGAATTACAAAAAATCCAAGATTGCTATCATGAAATAGCTACTGGTAACTATTTAGATACAGTGTTAGAAAATGGTGCTCAAAATGCTAGAAACTTAGCTCGTAAGAAACTACGTAAAGTTGAAAAGAAAATTGGTATAACAATTAAAAAATAAGATAATTTTCTATCTTATTTTTTTTACTGATTATAGGAGAAAACTTATGTCCACATTTAAGGAAACAACAGAAATTCTTATTAGTTTATTACTCATTACATTGTATTTAGGTATTCCTTTTATTTTTAGATATAAATGGTTTGCGAGAATCACACTATGTATAATACCATTTATCATTGTTTTTACTTGGGAAACATATCTATTGTTTTTGTTGCCTATGATTGTTTATTATCCATTATTGTTACTTAGTCACTATAAAGTAAGCATCTTTCAATTACGAATTCCTGGTGAAAATAAAATAGCTAGTAAGATGCTTAAACGTATTAGCTGGCTAATAACCATTTTAAGCGTAGGGTTCGTTAGTTATTTCTTATATAAAAATAATATAATGGTAGAATTTGAACAAGTATCTATGTTATCCCTCATCACTTCTATATTGTTTTATGTCGTAACATTCTCTCTTCTGTTTTATTTTTCTATCCTTTACTTTTGTTACTACATACTATTTCCTGCACTTTCTTCTATGCATGAAGAAAAGGAGGGGAAACTTTCAGATTTCTTTACTTTTATAGAAGGAACTAGACGACCTACGGTTACTTACTGTATCGCTTTTGAAGGACTACCTGAATATTTTACAATTAGTTGGTCTGATTATTTACAACTCATTGAAGAAAAGGGCAGCACGTATCGTTATTGTATATATACTGGACCATGGAATAGTATATTTATTCAACGAAAGCCCTCAATAATACAAAATATTTCAGAAAATCAAAAAGTAGAAAATAATCATAATTATAATCTTACGAAGTCTAGAAAGAGTATTATATATCCTTTTATTCTTCTACTATATCCACTTGTTTTTTGTTCCTACTTTCTCTTTGATAATATCTCCATC
>JBKEBJ010000013.1:0-1802 GCA_047973105.1 Coprobacillaceae bacterium
ACAACTGCTTTCATTGGAAGTACAGGATCTGGGAAGTCAACATTAATTAATTTAATTCCAAGATTCTATGAAGTAAGTGATGGAGCTATCTATTTAGATGGTGTTGATATTCGTGATGTGAAACAACATGATTTACGTGAAAGAATTGGTTTAGTACCTCAAAAAGGTTTACTATTCTCAGGAACTATTCGTTCTAACTTAACATATGGTGCTCGAAATGCAACAGATGAAGAATTAGAAGAAGTGATTCGTGTTTCACAAGCAAAAGAATTTGTTGATCAAAAAGAAGACCGTTTAGAGAGTGAAATAGCCCAAGGCGGAAACAACGTATCGGGTGGACAAAAACAACGTTTAGCGATTGGTCGTGCGATTGCGAAAAATCCAGAAGTGTTTATCTTTGATGATAGTTTTTCTGCATTAGACTTTAAAACCGATGCTGCTTTACGTAAAGAATTAGATGAAATGTGTGCAAAATATAATAATACAGTAATTGTTGTTGGACAACGTATCGCAAGTATTATGTCTGCAGATCAAATCATTGTTTTAGATGAAGGTAAAATTGTAGGTAAAGGTACTCATGATACTTTACTTAAAGATTGTAAAGTATATCAAGAAATTGCATATTCACAATTATCAAAGGAGGAATTAGGCGATGAGTAAAGAAAATAAAAACAGCGCTCCTAAATTCGGCCCTCCAGGTGGTAGAGGAATGCATGGTGGTGAAAAAGCCAAAAACTTTAAAGGAACATTAGGAAAGTTAGTTAAATTCCTAAGACCTTATTATGTAAAAATCATTACAGTTATTGTATTTGCTACAGGATCGACTATTTTTGCGATTGTTGGTCCAAAGATCTTAGCGAAAGCAACTGATAAATTATCCGAAGGTATTATGGCTAAGGTAGGAAATACTGGAGGAATTGATTTTACGTATATTGGTAGAATCATTCTAATTTTAATTGGTTTATATTTAGTTAGTACAATATTTAATTATATCCAAGGTTGGATTATCTCAGGAGTATCACAACGTATTGCTTTTGATTTACGTAAATCCTTATCTGAGAAAATGTCTAGAATGCCACTAAGTTATTTTGATAAACATGCGAGTGGGGATATCTTAAGTAGAGTAACAAATGATATTGATACGATTGCACAATCGTTGAATCAAAGTATGTCACAGGTAATATCATCAGCGGTAACACTTATTGGAATTTTAATTATGATGTTAACAATTAATGTTCCTATGACAATCATGGCTGTATGTGTATTGCCAGTCTCAATGATATTAATTGGACTTATTATGAAAGGTTCGCAAAAATACTTTGCAGCCCAACAAAAAAGTTTAGGTGATGTTAATGGACACATTGAAGAAATGTATGGTGGACATCAAGTTGTTAAAGCTTTTAATGGTGAAGAAGAATCTGTTGAAAAATTTACCGAATATAATGATGAATTATATAGTTCTGGTTGGAAGTCACAATTCTTTTCTGGATTAATGCAACCAATTAGTAATTTTGTTGGTAATATCGGATATGTTGGTGTTTGTTTATTAGGTGGATTCTTAGCTGGTGGTAGCTCAATTACGATTGGTGATATCCAAGCCTTTATTCAATATGTTAGACAGTTCAATCAACCAATTGCGCAATTAGCACAAACAATGAATATGTTACAATCAACTGCTGCAGCTGCAGAACGTGTTTTCGAATTCTTAGAGGAAGAAGAACTAGAAGAAGAAACACCAAAGATTACTGCTGAAGAAGTTGAAAAAGTTAGTGGTAGTGTTACTTTTGATCATGTTAACTTTG
>JBKEBJ010000035.1:0-3902 GCA_047973105.1 Coprobacillaceae bacterium
CTATTAGCGATTAAATTAAATGATTTAATATTATTTACTGATACTCAAACAATTTATATTTCAAGTGATTTGTTTAGTCAAGTTTCTAATTTTAAAACTGACCTACAACAGTTATTATCTACAAACAATTATATACAACCAATGATCAAAGTCAATAGTACTGAACTATCTACATTCACTTCAGGCTTTGCGGACATCATAATGAACTTTGAATTTGGTTTAAATTAATAATAAGAAAAGTATTTCCTAACTGGAAATACTTTTCTTATTATTAATTTACTCTTTGTTTTTTAATTTCTAAACTTGCAGAAGTATTTATTGCACTATCTGTAATTTCGATATTTACTTCAGAATCACCTAATTTAATAGTTTCTACTTTTGTATCTGTTACATTAAATGACAGAACATTAATTCCCGCAGAACAATCAAAGTTTGCAGTAGATTGATCTTCTTTAGTAATTAATACTTCTCCTTCTTTTAAGAATAGTGGCATTGTCATGTAATCATACTTTTGCTCATAGTACTTTCCACCTTCAAGAATTTCCTCTGTTAAAATGTTATACCATCTAAATCCTGCAGGTCAGTAGAATGTTGCCAGTCCTTTTTGATTGAAGATTGGTGCTACTAATAACTTATCACCAAGCATATATTGGCAATCTAATGTTCTACAAACAATATCATCTTCAAATTCAGTAATCATACTTCTCATCATTGGATATCCATATTCAACAGCTTCCTGTTCCATTTTCATGAAATAGGGCATTAAACTATTTTTCAGTTTCGTGAATTTACGTGTAACATCAACAGCCTCATCTCCATATAACCAAGGAACTTTATATTCTGAGTTCCCATGATACCTTGAATGTGAAGATAATAATCCAAATTGTGTCCAACGTTTATAAATATCTGGGTTACACCCTGCTTCAAATCCTCCGATATCATGGCTCCAGAAAGTATAACCACTCATCATTAGTGATAAACCTCCACGTAAACTTTCAGCTTGCGAAACATAGTTTGATAAACAATCTCCACCCCAGTGTACTGGGAATTGTTGTCCACCTACTGTACCACTTCGTGCAAATAAACATCCTTCTTTTCCATAATCTGTCATAGCAGTGTACACAGCTTGATTATATAAGTGTGTATAGTAGTTGTGCATTACATATGGATCTGAACCGTCAAAATACTTAATTGTATTCGTTTTATAGAATGTTGATGGAACAGGAATTCTTTCACCGAAATCTGTCTTAAATGAATCGACACCCATATCCATAAGTTCGATTAACTTTGATTGATACCAAGCAACTGCTTCAGGGTTAGTGAAGTCAATTACTGCAAGACCTGGTTGCCATAAATCAATTTGCCATGGTCTTCCATTTTCGCCTTCAATGAAGTATCCTTTTTTATAGCATTCCTCAAATACGGGTGCTTTTTGCCCAATGTATGGATTAATCCAAACACATACTTTTTTACCACGAGCATGAATCTTATCAATAAGTCCTTTAGGGTCAGCAAATTGATCTTTGTCCCATTCAAAACTTGTCCACTCATATTCCTTCATCCAAAAACAATCGAAGTGGAATACTTCAAATGGTAAATCACGGTCGATCATTCCATCAATAAACTCTAGTACTGTTTCTTCAGAATAATCTGTAGTAAATGATGTAGATAACCATAGTCCATAAGACCATTCAGGTAATGCAGGAACTTCCCCTGTCATTTTAGAATACTCACCAATAACATCTTTCATGCTATCGTTAAGAATAATATCAAAACGTAATTCTTCATTAGATACTATAAATTGATTTTGACTAACTAAGTTGCTTCCTAATTCAAAATCAACTTGTTCCGAGTGATCAACAAATAGCCCATACCCAGATGTACTTGCAAAGAACGGAATATTCTTATAAGTTTGATCTGAATCAGTTCCACCATCTTGATTCCAAATTTCAACACTTTGTCCATTTTTAGTAAACTCAGTAAAGCGCTCACCTAAACCATAGATTTTTTCTTGTACATTGTTAGATGTTGCTGCCATCACATAACGTTTATTATTCTCATCAGTAATGTATGATAACCCTTTTGCTGGAATTGAAGTTACAAATTTATCTTTATATAAAATATCCATTTGACAGTCATCCATATTTACAACTAATTTAGATACCTCATTACCAAATGTTATAACTCCATCACTTTCACTTACAACTGCATTATCAACAGTTCTTTTAACTTCAAATTTTGAAGTTTCATAAGTTCTATTATGAACTACCTCGAAGTAAAAATTATTATTGTGCATTGTTACTTCTACAGTTAACATCCCACCATCAAGGGTATTTCCTCGGTGGTATACTCTGATGAAAGGACAGTATAAGAATAACTTATTGTCCTTCATTTCATATGAATATACTTGTTTTGGATATTGTACATCTAAATTTTCGTGCGTAAGCCACATTCCGTTATATATTTTCATTATTCACCTTTCATACCGCGACGTTTAACTAACTCACGTTCTACGTCTTTATATATTTTATCTAATGGGTTAAATTGTAATGCAACTAAATAGATAATGTAGAAAACAATCGGGGCCACTACATACACCATTCTAATTCCCATTAATGCTTCTGTTGATTGTACAGCATTCGGAACATATCCGTAGAATGCTAAGATATATCCAACTAAAGCTGTACCAAGTCCTGCACCTACTTTTTGACCAAGAGACGCACCAGCATAAGTAAGACCTTCAATACGAACACCTGTTTTGTACTCACCGTACTCAATACTATCACCTAACATTGCGAATGTTGCTGACATTATTGGACCAATACACATACCTGCTAAGATTAATAACACTGCTAATAAAGCTAATGTTGTAGCTGATGGACTCTCACCAACTAATAAATAGATAGCAAACGAGAATATACTAGCTCCCGCTAAACAAATTTGTGTCATTTTAATCTTACCAAATTTTTTAAATCCTTTGTCTGTTAATAAAGAAAGTGAAATAATTTGCCCAATTGTTGGAAGTAATAAGAAAATTCCAACTAATGCTGGACGCCCTAAATAATACTGAACGTAATAAGCAGTAGATCCACCCATCATTGCTGATGCAATATTTGATGCTAACATTCCGATTGTAAGAATAATCCATACACGGTTTTTAATTAAGTTCTTCGCAGCCACTTTGAATCCAACAGTATGTTCTTTTTCTTCTGCTTCTTCCATTGGAAGTTCATATGAATTTGCATAAACATAGAACCAAATACAAACAGAGATTATACCTAGAATTAAAAATGCGTAGAAGTAACCTGCTCTTTCAACAAAGAAAGGTACAAATAACGATACAAATGCATAACCACTCATAGCAAATGCCATTCTAAACACATTTAATGTTCCGCGTTCATTTACATCACTCGTCATTTTAGTTGCTAATATACCGTAAGGAATATTAATAATTGTATAAATCATATTCGTCACATTGTATGCGATAAATGCATATAAAACTTTTACTGGCATTGAGGCATCAGGACTAATGAAACAAATTACTGCTGCTATCCCAAACGGTATCGCAAACCATTTAAAATATGGTCTTGCCTTTTCACCATTAAATTCATGCTTATCAATAAATGCACCCATCAATGGATCATTAATACCATCCCAAACCTTTGAAACTAAGATCATTGTACTGGCAGTAGCTGCTGCAATTCCAACCACATCTGTCCAGAAGATTAAAATAAACGCAGATAGTGAACCATAAATAAATTGATTGGCAACATCTCCTAGTCCATATGTAATCTTGTCTTTTGTTGTTAACTTTCTATGGAAAATAACATTTTTCTTCATATTTCTCCTCTGAGCTATTTTTCTATTTTCAAACCAAAATAAAAGTTTAGTCACTGAACTTT
>JBKEBJ010000074.1:0-1632 GCA_047973105.1 Coprobacillaceae bacterium
CGCAATTACTATCAATACTACCATTAATTTCCCCTTCAATTTCGACTGAACTACTACTTACACGTTGTATTACCAATTTCATATTCTCACCTATCTTTCAAATTATAAAAATGTTATAATCATTATATCGAATTTTAAGATATATGGAAAGGAGAACTTATGAAATCAGCACTTGCATATCGTATGCGCCCTACTTCATTAAATGATGTTCTAGGACAACAACATTTAGTTGGTGAAAAAGGCATTCTTCAAAAGTTTGTTCAAAACAAGCATCCCTTTTCTATTATATTATATGGACCTCCTGGTTGCGGGAAAACTACTATGGCAATGACATTAGCAAATGATTTAGAAATTCCATTTCGAATTTTTAATGCTTCAACTGGGAACAAGAAAGAAATGGATGCAATTATTGCTGAAGCAAAATTAAGTGATGAACTTTTTGTCATTGTAGATGAAGTACATCGATTAAATAAAGATAAACAGGATCATTTATTACCGCATATTGAAAATGGTTTATTAATAATTGCAGGCTGTACAACCGCAAACCCTTATCATTCAATCAATCCAGCAATTCGTTCGCGTTGTCATATATTAGAAGTTAAACCCCTATCAAATGAAGAAATCATTTCTGGTTTACAACGTTCTTTAAAAGATGAAAGAGGTTTGCAGAATCAGTATACAGTTGATGAGGATGTATTAGCATATATCGCTAATCTTAGTAGTGGTGATATTCGTTATGCTTACAATGCATTAGAAGTAACAAGTATTGTTTGTGATAATAACCATATTACAATGGAAGATGTAAAGTCAGCTTTACCAAAAGCAAATGCTCAATTTGATAAAGATGAAGATCAATACTATGATACTTTAAGTGGATTACAAAAATCCATTCGTGGTAGTGATCCAAATGCTGCTTTATATTATTTTGCTAAGCTAATTGATGCTGGTGATATAGAATCTTTAGAGCGTCGTTTAATAACAACTGCTTATGAGGATATTGGTTTAGCAAATCCTAACGCTTGTATGCGTACTGTTATCGCTTTTCAAGCAGCAAAAATTATTGGATTTCCAGAGGCGCGAATGCCACTTGCAGAGGTTATTATTGATTTATGTTTATCACCAAAATCAAAATCTGGTGATTTAGCTGTGGCTGCTGCAATGGAATCTTTACATACTAAACCTTTAAAAGCACCAAAATATCTTCGTCTTTCGCCAGTTGGGTTAGATGAAGATGAAAAATATAATTACGATCGACCAGAATTATGGGAATATATTCAATATCTTCCTGATGGAATTAAAAATGAACAATTTTATATTCCCTGGATGACAAGTAATTATGAAAAGTCTTTAGCTGAGAATTATCGTCGTATTTTAAAACATGGTAGAACAAATGATTTAAAGATGTTGAATAAAAAGAAATCGAGTAGGAGGAAATAACTAGCTTAGTTATCTCCGACCTCTCACACCACCGGGCAAGCCGTTCGGCACACAGCGGTTTAAATCTATACTAACTATGGACTTTCTCAAATTGGACTACCATTGACGGCAGTCCTTTTCTTTTTAATAAATCATTAGTAATCATTGTAAGTAGAAATGTACTTGCACATCTCGCATATGACTTTCTTGTATTTG
>JBKEBJ010000126.1:0-11779 GCA_047973105.1 Coprobacillaceae bacterium
TCATCAACACCGAATAAATAAGTTAAGATGAACCCACCAGCAATAGCTACTAACATAGCGATAAGATATAAGAATTGTGTCCCAGGTTCTACAATTAATAGACCGAATAATCCAGATACACCTTGAGATACAGTTCCAATATTAAACAATGATATTAAGGCACCTCCAAAGCCGGCTCCTAAACATGCGGTTAAGAATGATCTACCTAATGGTAAAGTAACAGCATACATCATTGGTTCACCAATACCTAATATACCTACTGGTAAAGAATCACGTGTTAAACGTTTTAATTTCTTATTTTTTGTTTTCATATATAATGCGAAACCTGCTCCAACTTGACCACCACCGGCCATCATTAGAATTGGTAAAAGATAATTTATTCCATTCGTCGCTCCTGTTGGATCATTTAACATCGCATGAATAGGTGTTAATGCTTGATGTAATCCAACAGATACTAATGGTAAGAATCCAGCAGCTAATATATATCCACCAAATACTCCCAATTTTGTATAAACAATATTTAATACATCATAGATTCCTTGTGTTAAGAATGAACCTACTGGTTGTAATACTAATAACGCTACTAAACTACCAACAATAACTGTTAATAATGGCGTAAAGAAAGTAGAAACAATTTCTGGCATAAATTTACGTATTTGTTTCTCTAAGAATGCAAAGAATATCCCACCAATCAAGGCTGCAATTAATCCACCAGCTGCCGGATTAAATGCTTCGTTTGTGAATGGTAATAATATTTGTACTGGCTTTTCTACCGTACCTAAGTTCATTAATAACGGCATAGCAGCATTAGCGATTGACATAGCTCCTGCCATTGCTCCTAATACTGGTGAACCATCAAATTCTTTAGCTGCATTCATCCCTACTAGAATTGGTAAATAAGCAAATAGTGCCCATCCCATGGTACGAATACATTCATACCACCAATCACCTGTAAAGGCTCCATTAGTACTTACATTGATAACATTTGTTAAACCATTAATTAATCCTGCAGCGATAATACCTGGTAATAAAGGTACAAAGATATTAGCTACTTTTCTTAAAAATACTTGTACTGGGTTATTTTGTTTTGCTTTATTAGCTGCTTTATTAGCACTCGCTAAATCTGATGCACTATTATTAGCATCTGCTGCTCCTAGGCGCTTACCAGAGACTTTCGCAAATTCAGCTCCAATTTTATTTACTTTACCTGGACCAAAAACAACTTGAATAGTTCCCTGTTCAACTACTCCCATAACACCTTCAACTTTTTTGATTCTCTCAATATCTACAATACTTTCATCTTCGACAGAAACACGTAGACGTGTCATACATGTGGCAACAGCTTTAACATTCTCTTTACCACCTAGAAGTTCTAAGACTTCCCCAGCAATTTTACTATAATCCATAAATTCCCCTTTCCGTTATCCATAGAAAAAAGCTAAAAAGATAATATGAAAGATGATAAACCCTTCAAACCTATATCTTTTTAGCTCTTGCTCATTTCTGATAACACGCTTAATATACTTAAATTATATACTTGTGAAATATTTTGTCAATACTTTTGATATAATTTTAATTTTTTTTCAACAAGTCTCTGCATATGAATTACAATAAATGATAACTCATGATCATTAACTTCATTTTTAAATTCTTTTTCAATTATACTTTTTATTTCCAGAGCCATTGGATATAAGTCTTGATATTTATCTTTTATAATATCTAATAGTCTATTTTGCACAAAATTCCCCTTTATTATTCTTGTTAATAGAAATTTTATATGGGCAATAAATCTTCCATATGCATCTTCTCGCTCAAGAATATTAATTTTATACTTATTTTCTAATAGCATGCGAATTTCGAACATAACAGAATTTAGTTGTTCTATTGGTATTCCATCTTTTGGTGAAACAATATTTTGGACATGTAATGCAATGAATCCAATTTCCTCTTCTGGAAATAAAATATTATTTTTTTCATATATCTTCATACATAACTTTTCAGCGAGAATAAAACTTTCTTTATATAATGTCTTTGTTTCATATAAAAATGGATTCAATAATTCTTCACCAGATAATACTCTTTCATATGTAATAGATAAATGGTCACAAAAAGCTACCATTGCTTCTTCAGAGATAGGTTCTTCCACCATCTCCATCAAGATATGCATAGCATCAATAACCAAAGAGAAATTAGCATTATTATTTATGACTTTTTGAATGGAATCTTTATTTTTAACAAACACAAAAGATTTTTCAATTTTCTTTTCACCAATAATAATCATTCCTGCTTTTTTATTAAAAGCAATTCCTGCTCCAATAAGAACATATTCATTATGGAATTGTTCAACAATCATGGCACTATTATTTAATATTTTAATTATTTTCGAAGCTTTATTTGTATTAAACATAGGATTTCCTCTCATACTATTATATCAAAGATATTACGTTTTTATTCTACAATTAAATTTCAATTTTGTATACTATTTATTGAAATTTAATTTTATTTTGATATACTGTTGGTGAAAAGAGGAGAAAAGTATGAGCATAAATTTGAATATTTTAGAAACAGAACAAAGAAATGAAAATAGTAAAAACATAGATACCATGAACACTATAGATATTTTAAAGACAATTAATAATGAAGATCAAAAGATAGCTGATGCAGTTGCTTTAACTATCCCTTCAATCTCAGACTTAGTGGATCAAATCGCAGAACGCATGAAACAAGGTGGAAGAGTTATTTATATGGGAGCTGGAACTAGTGGTAGACTTGGTGTCTTAGATGCTAGTGAATGCCCTCCAACATATGGTGTTTCAGCAGATTTAATTCAAGGATTAATTGCTGGTGGTGTCGAAGCACTATTAGTCGCTAAAGAAGGTGCAGAGGATTCAAAAGAATTAGCGAAACAAGATTTAGAAAGTGTAAAAATAAATAAACAAGATACGATTATTGGTTTAGCAGCTAGTGGTAGAACTCCTTATGTGATTGGTGGTTTACAATATGCAAAAGAAATAGGTGCGTTAACAGGATCTATTAGTTGTGTAAGTAATTCCGAAATTGGTAAAAATGCCGATCATGTTATTGAAGTTATTTGTGGCCCAGAAGTGGTTACTGGTAGTACAAGAATGAAATCCGGAACTGCCCAAAAACTAGTTTTAAATATGATTTCTACTTCATTAATGATTAAATACGGTAAGGTATTCCAAAATTTAATGGTAGATGTTCAACCAACCAATTTAAAATTAATTGAAAGAGCGAAAGGAATTATCATGCATGCTAGTGATTGTTCAATAGAGGAAGCTACAAATTACTTTGAGGAAAGTGGTCAAAATGTGAAAGTTGCTATTTGCATGGCTATTACAAAAAAAGATAAAGATACATGTTTATCATTATTACAAACTAATGACGGAAATGTTTCACAAACAATTCATAATTTGATAAAATAAGAGTATATTTTACAATTATGTAAGGAGACATTTATGAGTTGCATACAAAGAATGAAGGCATTTCCTAATTTTACTAAAACGGAAGAAAAAATACGTAGTTATATTCTTAAGCATTTAGATTTAGTAATTCATGAAACAGCGCAAAGTCTAGCCGATAAAACAGAGACTTCTGCTGCTGCTATTATTCGTTTTTCTAAGAATTTAGGATATAGTGGTTTTACAGATTTAAAAATTTCATTAGCCTCTGAAGCCAAAAGTGATTGGGATGTAGGGACTATTAATGAAAGAATTGAAAATAACGATTCCTTAGATACTATTATTAACAAAGCCAAGACATCAGATATTAATGCGATTGAACAAACTTATGATTTATTAGATAAAGAAAATTTACATAATGCGATTGAATCATTACGTACAGCTAAAACTGTATATCTTATGGGGATTGGTAGTTCTGGTATTTGTTGTAGTGATTTATTTCAAAAATTATTACGTATTCATGTTAATGCTGTATTCCTCGCTGATTTCCATGTACAAATGGCAACGATGGCTCATATAACCAAAGATGATATCTTAATAGGTGTTAGTTATAGCGGTGAAACTGCAGAATGTGTTACTGCCCTAAAATTCGCTAAAAAAGCTGGTGCTACTACTATTGGTATAACACAAATCCCAAAGAACTCATTGCATAAGTACATTGATATTCCGCTATATATTCCTACAACTGAGAAAGACTTACGCTTAGGAGCAGTAACTTCTCGTAATGCTTCCTTAATTATTACTGATTTATTATATATCGGATTGATTCGAAAAGATTTAGAATCCTATAAAGAAATACTGCGACATACACGTAATGTTGTAAAAGAAATTAATGTTAAAATATAATTAAAAAGACTATCCTTAGGTTCTTACTATAGAACTATTATGGATAGTTTTATTTTAATAATAGTAAAAGAAAAGTACTCCCTTTAGATAAATTATTTACCTAAAAAGAGCACTTTTTAATTTTTAATATTTTCTAAAACGAATAAATATGCTCCATATAAAGCATCAAATTCTGGTGTCATTAAAGTGATATCTTCTAAATAATTTTGAACATTTTTTAAGAATATTTCACTATTGAAAACACTACCATAATAACTTACTAATGGTTTGTTTTGATAATGCTTTCTTAAACCTTCAACAAACAAAGAAATCTCATAAGCTGCTTTATCTAAAATTGATAAACAAACTGGATCCTCATCTTTCGCTAAAGTGTCGCAAAGTTTAGCTAATCTAGCAATCTCTGTTCGAATGTTTTGACAATTATTTATAAACGCAATAATTTGGTAATCATCAGATAATTTGAAATGTTCCTTAATAGCTTGATAGAGTTTTGTTTTTGAAGTTCTCCCATCCGCTTGCTTAGTAAACTCAGATAACATTTGTTTGCCTATCCAATAGCCAGATCCTTCATCGCCTAGTTGATACCCCCAGCCACCAATTCTTTCAATTCTATCACCAACTTTAGCCATAGCGATAGCTCCAGTACCATCAATAATAGTGATACCATCTTGTCCACCTAAGGTTCCAAGTAAAGCAATATGGATATCGTTTGTTAGATGTATTTGATAATGAGGCATTAGTTCTACAATTGCCTCTTTAATTTGTAATCGTAATTTACTATCATTTCCATATCCAGCAATACCTGCACCAATAATAACTTCACTCAGTTTAATACTTTCTCTTTCTAACAAACAATCAATACCTTGTTTTAAAATATTTGCACATCCATCAAACCCTACTTGTGCAAAATGACATGTAGTTAACTCAATAGTCTGTATTCTAATATTTTCTTTAAATAAACAAAATATTGTTTTTGTTCCACCACCATCAATTCCTATATAATACATAATATTACTTCTCCATTTTTATGAATCTAAATTTCTGCCATGGTTTTATATAATCCAATAAAAATATCTCCTCTTCACAAATATGCCCTACCACATTTGTTTTACCACTATTAATCATATCACATTTCGCAATTTGTAATTCCCCCGCATAGTGACCATAGAGAGAGCTTTCTATTAAAATATCACCTTTTTTTATTTGATTAGGTGTATTAAATATTTTAAATTCATGTCCTTTATACTTAACTCTACTTTGTGTTGAGCGAATCATATTTTCATTGAAATCACCACGATTAAAATGTAATTCATCAAAAATTATACTCTCTTCTACTGATGCAATTTCTTCTACTGTTTGTACCTTAAACGCAACTAAATCCAATGGAATATTTTTAATTTCATTAAGTTCATCACCACTAAGGTAACAATTTGAAATAATAATGTCATCAATACCACCTAAAGCAATCATATGTTTTATCTGCGCTGTTAATGATAAATCACGATGCATTTCTAATGTTGGTAACCCTTCTCCAACTGGCCATGGGCCAAATGCTTTTTTATTTTGAGTAGTTACAAAAGCAGCACTGCGAAGTCCATACTTCTTGAAATTCTGTGTACACTCTATAAAATACTCTAACTGTAATCCAGCATATCGATGTGGATAAAAGTTATGACACCCAACTAATTGGTATACATTTGGTTGATAATCCATGATAGTATCAATGTAATGTGTATCGTTAGACATATTAATTTCGATTTTTAATCCTTGTGGATTAAATGTCATTAAGGATTCTTCATTACCTGTATATCCTGCATCTAGACGAATTCCATCAGCTTCAATATCTTTAAAAAATGTTAAGTCATTATAACTAATTCCTAATGTATTAAATACTTTTGGACTAACATCAACAAAGATTTCAAAGCCTTTATTTTTTGCGTAACGATTTACTTCTAAAAAATCTTTTTTTATTTCCTCTTTATCTTTTTCAACTGATAATAAACAAGAAAATATTCTTGAAAATCCGGTTTCACTTGCTTTATCAATATATGAAAAGATTTCTTCTTTATTAGATTTTTCCATATATATAGAAATACCTAATTTTCTCATAAACATACCTCCTAAAATGATAACAAAGGTCTAGTAATCTAGACCTTTTTACTTATTCTACTTCACCTTGTTCTTCTTTCAATAAATTATTATCATACATCTTAACAAATGGATAATATATAACTACTGATAGAACAATTAAAATAAGTGATAATACTATGGAACGCCAATCTCCACCAGTTGCTAGATATGCTCCAATTGGTCCTGGAAGAGTCCAAGGTGCGGTTACTACTACTTTGTCAACAAGTTCCATACTAGTAGCTATCCAAGCTATAATAGCACAAACCATTGGTGTTAATATAAATGGAATAATTAAGATTGGATTTAATACAATTGGGGTACCAAATATTAATGGTTCATTAATATTGAATACTGCTGGTAAAAATGCAGTTTTCCCCATTGAACTAGCAACTTTTGATTTTGTTTTAAACGCTAATAAAATCGCTAATCCAATAGTACATCCAGATCCCCCAATCCAAACAAACCATTGAAAGAATGGTTCAGCAGCTATCGCTGTTGGAGCACTTCCATTCGCTAAAGCCGTTGTATTTGTTTCTAATAATTGTAGCCATAAAGGTCTCGCTAAAGAACCAATGATAGATACACCATGAATTCCAAATGACCAGAATCCAGTAATTAAGAAAATTAATAGTAATACACTTGGTAATGAATCTGCTGCACTTACTACTGGTGAAATTAAATCGGATACGAATGTATGCCAATTAAAACCAAGGAAATACGTAATTGTTGCCATTCCTACAATAACTACAATTGTTGGTGTTAAAGCTTCGAAAGATTTCGCTACTGCTGGTGGTACTTGTTCTGGCATTGTAATCTTAAATTTAGACTTTGATGTAAGTCGATAGGCTTCTACTGCCAATATTGATACGATGATTGAGACAAATAGTCCTCCACCACCTAGATTCCCCATAGGCATTACCCATCCTGCTACACCTTCTGGTGTTGGTTCAGCTACCATTACTGGTGTAATTGTACATAAGAAGGCTATTGTCGCTAAAATACCTCCTGTTAATGCATCTAGTTTATATGATTTAGCTAAACTATGACCAATACCAAATGTTGCATAGACCGTCATAATAAACATTGTCATACGATATGGTAATAAAATTGTTCCCGCATTACCATTTAGAAATTGATATATTTCCCAATCTTGTGGAATTGGTGGCATTGCAACAATTAGGAAAAATGATCCTACGATAATTAATGGTAATGTGGCAATAATCCCATCTCTAACTGCTTGTAAATGTCTTTGTTGAGCTAATTTCTGCATTGGCCCATTTAACTTTGTTTCAAAAAAATTAGTAACTGTTTCAATCATTTTTTATTTCCTCCCCTTCTACATATATAAACCTATATATAACCAAAAATAACTGATAACTGCGATACCTATCGCTAATAATATATATACTTTAATACAAGATTTAGTAAATCCTCTATTTGTTTCTAAATAATATTGACAATAACAAACTGCTAAAGGAATACATAAACTATTAGCGATTAGTGTAATTAAGGTTGTATCTAACCCCATTGTTCCGCCAAATAGTGGTAAAAAGATTGCTGTTAAGGATGCAGTTAAAGCAATAATAATAGCACTCTTATAACCAAATGTTGGAATCAATGGTTGTTTCTTCTTTTCTTTACGTACTTGTTTGTAATTATAAGCACTTTGATATTTATTAACTTTAGTAGCCATTTTATTTTCTCCCTATCGGAACTGGTGTTATATTACCTAATACAACATAATCATTTGCACCAGTAGCACTTTTTATATTTGAAAAATGTTGATGTAAAGTTTCATTACCTAAAATAGCAAAAGCTATAGCTTCCTTTGCATCACTCGAATATCCCTTTTCTTCTTGGGTGAATACAGAGATTGGTTTTAATTGTTGTTTAATAAATTGTACTAATGTACTATTATGAGCACCACCGCCACCAACAATAACTTCATCAATATTCATTTTTGACAGGATATCACGTTGATAGTGATATTGGATACTTTTGGCTGTAAACATTGTTAGTGTAGTAATAATATCTACAGGTAAAACATGTTTGAATTTTTTAAGAATATTTTTTACATAGAATTGTCCGAACTCTTCTCTTCCTGTGGATTTAGGAATTTCTAATGCAAAGTATGGATGTTTCATTAAAGTATTTAATAATTCTGTATTTACTTGTCCTTTTTTGGCAATATTACCGTTTTCATCAAATGGTAAATTATATAATATTTGACATGCTTCATTAAGCATCATATTTCCTGGACCAGTATCAAAAGCAAAGATGTCTTCTACCTTTTGATTGTCTGTAAGTATTGTAACATTGCCAATTCCACCAATATTTTGTAAGGCAATATTCTTTCCTTTTTGACTATAAAGAATATATTCACTATAGGGAACTAAGGGAGCTCCTTGCCTCCGGCAGCCATATCCATTACTCTAAAATTAGAAACCACAGTTGTTCCCAATTGATAAGCAATAACTGCTGGTTCTCCTATTTGTAAAGTAGATGGTATAAAATCATTAGTAGCATTAGGAATATGATAAATAGTTTGACCATGACTTGCGATATACTCTATTTCTTGGGAAGAAAAATTTGCGATATCTAATAACGTTTGGACTGCCTCACTAAATACATACCCTAATTCAAAGTTTAAACTACAAATCAGATCACTACTTGATTCTTTATTATCACAAGCTTTTTTTATTTTTTCTTGTAATGTTCGTGATAATGGATATTCATTATACGCTATTACTTCTAGCTTTGTATTTTCTGCATTACCATCAATTTTTACTAATACTGTGTCTACACCATCTAGTGATGTTCCAGACATAACCCCTATACCATACATATTAATACCCCTTATACAACCGGATAGCCTTCGCTACGTTTTGGTTGTTTGTATCTAACATATCTTTACATACATCCACTGTACTTCCTGTTAATGCCATTAGTATAGCGACTTTAACATTGTTACCTGATTTTTGTAAGAAATCAGTTGCTTTTTCCTTAGAAACATTAGTACACTCTACAATGATATTGGTTGCTCGTTTCACTAATTTATCATTTGTTGGTTTCACATCAACCATTAGATTTCCATATACTTTACCAAGCTTAATCATTACAGTTGTAGTTAACATATTTAATACTAATTTTTGAGCAGTACCAGCTTTCATTCTAGTAGAGCCTGTTATTACTTCTGGACCAACAAGTATTTCAATAGATTGTTTAGCATATTTTGATATTTCACCAATTTCTACACAACAAATAGATATTGTTTTTGCGCCTACTTTATTAGCGTATTGTAAACCACCAATCACATATGGGGTTCTTCCGGATGCTGCTAAACCACAAACGACATCTTTATCATTAAGATGTAACTCTTGTAAATCCGACACTGCTAATGTTAAGGAATCTTCAGCTCCTTCTTTAGCAACTAATAAAGCTTCTGGACCACCAGCAATTATCCCTTGTATCATAGATGCATCTACACCATAAGTTGGTGGACATTCAGAAGCATCAAGAACTCCTAGTCTTCCAGATGTTCCGGCTCCAATATATATTAATCTTCCACCATTTTGTAGAGAATCGTATATATCATCTATCGCTACTACTACATTTGGTAGCACTTTTTTAACTGCTAATGCTATTTGTTGATCTTCATTATTAATCGCTTCAACAATTCCTAAAGTATCCATTTCATCAATATGCAATGTATTACTATTTCTTTGTTCTGTCATTAATAAATTTATATCTCTTGGCATCTGACCTCCTCCTTTCACATTTATTCTATCTTATCTGTAACAATATTTCAATATAATATTTATATTTTTGTAATAATGTTTTATAAATGAAAAAAAAAAGAAATATAACGTAACAATATTACATTTCAATTTCATCTATCATTCTTCTTGTCTCTAGTAATTTATCACTAATATCTTCTTTATTATTTCTTACTAAACCATAGTATAGAACATCTACTACTAATAAACATGATAACTGTGAAGACATAGCTCCAATACGTACCTCTTCTTCTTCTAAAGGAATTGTTAAGACATGTGTACAAAGTTTAGCTAAATCATTATATTTAGAACTTGTGATAACAGCTGTTTCAATTTCTTTTTGTTGTAACCATTTAGCCATCTTTTTCAATTTATTGGGTTTTCCACTACTACTAATTATAATAACTAAATCATCTTTTGTTATATTAGGAATAACAGCTAATTGTAATAATGTGTCTTCTAAAAACTCAGTATGTTTTCCGATTCGTAACAATTTGTGTTGGAATTCTTGACATATGATTCCAGAGCCACCTAAACCCAATAAATACAGTGTTTTACAGGATTCTAGTTTTGTTAGTACAGCCTCTATCTCTTTTGCATCTAATAGTGTATATGTCGACATAATTGTTTGAAGATTACTTTGTTTTACTTTTTCTAATAATGTTGGTATATCATCATTGATATCAAGCAGTGTATCTAATTTTTTTGGTTCTTTCTTTAAATCTACTACTAAATCCAATTTTAATTCTGTAAAACCAACATAACCTAATTTTTGAGAAAATCTAACTACTGCAGCTGTAGAAGTTTTAGTTTCTTCAGCCAACTTATGTACAGAATAAGTAATAACATTATGCTTGTTTTTCTCTACATAATCAGCTAAAATCTTTTCAGTTTCGGTTAAAGAATTTCGCATTCCTTGTATTTTTAATAAACAACTCATATCTTCATCTCTTTTCTGTGTACTGTATATATTTATGCCAGATTTCACTTCTTTTATACTTTCTTTATTTTAATATAAAATGTAAAAAAAGAGAAATAATTTCTTGTTTTATACTTACTTTGTTGCAAATGCAACAGATTTGTTATAAATATTCTAGTATAGTATAACTGTAAAGTCAAATATATTATATAAGGAGAAATGACAATGATTCGAAGAATTATTGAGATTAACGAAGCATTATGTAATGGATGCAGTGCATGCGTCACTGCCTGCCATGAAGGTGCTATTCAAATGATAGATGGAAAAGCTAAATTAATGCGTGATGATTATTGCGATGGCTTAGGAGATTGTTTACCTAGTTGCCCCACTAACGCAATTACCTTTACGAAAAGAGAAGCTAAAGAGTTCGATCTTGAAGCAGTAAAAAAGCATCAGGAATCTTTAGGTGTTCAACATAACCAATGCCCTGGTTCGTTGTCGCATTCTATCAAAAGTCAAGAAGTAAAATCAGTAGATGTTACATTTACTTCACAATTAAGACAATGGCCAGTTCAAATACAACTTGCTCCTATCAATGCTCCATATTTTGATAATGAGGATATCGT
>JBKEBJ010000167.1:0-4585 GCA_047973105.1 Coprobacillaceae bacterium
CCAGCAGAAAACGGGTTCACACTGGAGTTCAGTGAAAAAGCATTTTGGAGCTATGATTTTATGCATATTACAACGAATCATCCAAAAATCACTGATAAAGCTATCAGACTAGAACACTTTGTTAACATGAAGGTCTACGCATTAACTGATAGAGCCAAAAGATTACTAAAACCATATTTACAAAATAGAGATATTAATTTTGAGTCCTATTTTCAGAAAGTATATTGCCGTCGAATTGACAAAAAACGAGAAAAATATCGAAAGCAGTACAAAAGGTGTTTCGAGGATTTAAATATGAAACTTCCAATCTCGCACTTTTTTGAAGAATTAAAGGATGACAATGAGCTTCTTCACAAATAGGGATTACGTTAGAACTAGAAACAATATGACTGTAAAAATCACTTTTTTACAGTCATTCAATAACTAAGATAATTTCAAACATACACAAGATTAAGGGGAGCTATATGAGAGATGAAATAAAAGGGTTTTTAGAAGGTGTTATTTTAGGCAAGTATGGTTATAAAGGATATATAAGTTGGGGCTATTCAGAAATATCAGGACATCATACTGTATTAACAGTAAATGTATTTAGAAATGATGAGATACAGACCCTTGCTACACAATTTCCATACGAATTAAATGAAATCAATAAATCTATTCTAGTTGATAACATGCTTTCAGCTATTACAAAAGCGGAGGGAAAAGAATGGAATCCAAAATGAGTTTACACAAGTTTTGTAAATTTATATATACAAACTACTCAGAAAATCTTCTTTCTGAAATTCGCTTTACTATTGGAACAAAAGCACCAGACAACTATTTTCATTTATTGAGTTATGGCCTTGATTCATTAACCTTAAATGATTTTGCAAACTGGACAAAGAATCATAACAATAAATATGATTTTAACTATTTTTTCATTGATGATACAAAATCTAGGAAGTATCCTACTTATATTATTTTAGTAAGTAGAAAATAGAAAGAATTATAAAAAACATATCAGAAACAAAATAGGAGGTAGAATATGCAAAAGATATATTTAGAAAAGGCTATAGATTTACAACATCAATTAAAGGAATTGATTGCTTTATCAGTGGATGAATCAATCAATTACAAAATTGAAAATGAAGGGATTCGTGCAGTAGGGAATTTAATTGTCAAAGGAGAATATCGAAATATTGACAAACAAACATTTGAAGAAACGTTAGAGTTGGATATTCTTGCAACATTTGATAAGATTTTAGACCAAAGAGATTTTAGTATTAAAGTAGAAGATTTTGATTATGCTATTAGAGATGGTAACATTCATGTAACTATTGAAGCTGGTGTACACGGTGTTGTTACTGGTGAAAATCGTTATATTAATGACAATCCAGTTGATGATATTGAAAGCTTAATACGTGAAGAAGATATGTTACAAGTGGATCCATTATTAGTAGCACCTGAACCAGTTCGCGAGGAAACTAAAGTTGTAGAAGAAGTAAAAGAAGTACAAGAGGAAAGAGAAGATTTGACAGTAGAAGAAACAGTGGAAGTAGTTGCCCCTGTAGAAAAAGTAGAAAAAATTGTAGAAACAAAAAAAGTTCGTGATGAAGATTTGGAAATTGAGAAAGTAGCACAAGATATTGATGAACAGTTACAAGAAACTGTATATCAAAGTAAATCACGTCCTATTTTCCAAGATACAACAGATAGTGTTGGAACTTATTATTTATATATTGTTCAAGATGATGACACATATGAAAGTATCGCAGAGCGTTATGAAAATGATGAATTCGCAATTAAAGAATATAACCAAAATAGAGAATTAGAAGTAGGCAGTGTCTTGATTATTCCTTATGCTCCATGAAACAAACAATACTAGATTCCTATGGAATCAATGCTATTGGCTTCATTAAAGTAAGTAAAAATGTTTATAAAGTAAAAACAAGCGAAGGATTCTATGCTTTAAAAATGGTAGAATCCCAAAGTGTTGAAGTTAGTTATGAACATATACGAACATTACATTTACAATGTTTTGTAATCATTATTAAAAATAATAATAGAACAATATTAACTAGATTTGAGAATTGTTATTTTTATTTAATGCCTTGGTTAGAAAATGATCAAGTAGTAATGAAAGAAATAAAGTTAAAGTATTATTTTGAAAGTTTAGCGTATATTCATAATCAATCTTTCTTTAACTATAATGTCTCTCATAGTTATTTTGATCAACAAGTAGAAGATATAATGCGGATTATTGACGAAAGAGAACAGTATTATTTATCTATTATGACTAATTATGAGGCAATGCAACAAAAAACACCTTCTGGTTGGATATTTGTATTAAACTATTATCGAATGATGGAAGGCTTACAAAAAGCACGTCTTTATTTAGAAAAGTATGTAGAGTATACTAAGGATAAAGATACTATTCGACTATCTTTAGTATATAATAATTTTAATTATCAACATGTCTTAATGGGAGAAAGAAAGTTGATAGCGATAGATAAAGTAGATATCGATATTTGTATTTATGATATTTATAATATGTATCAAAAAGTTCCGGAATTATTATTTGATTTAGATGGTATTTCTATGTACTATTTAAGTAAAGTTAAACTATTACCAGAAGAAAAATTATTGTTATCTTGTTTATTATGTATTGTTCCTTATATTGAAATAGAAAAAGATGAGATTCGAAACATTGTTAAAATATCAAGATTACTATATTATTTGGATTCCATTTATACTTTAATTGAACAGTTATCCATTGACTAAAGATAGCCTTTTTGTTAGAATATCTTTAGCAATGATTAGGAGGAGTATATCTTGTAGCTTCTTAGAGAGTCCTTGATGGTGGAAATAGGATAAGTCAAAAGATAGAAGGTAGCCTAGGAGCATGTTTAGTGAACTTATAGTAAGTAAACACGTAGAACTGCGTTAAAGTTTCGAGGCATATATGGTATATGCGAAGTAAGGTGGTACCACGAACAAGCATTCGTCCTTATGACGGTGCTTTTTTTATTTTAAGGAGGAAAAGACAAATGGAGTATGGAATTATTTGGATTTTATTTTTTGCAGGAATCGCATTTTTAGCGTCATTACTTTTAAGAAAAATGGGTGGTGTTAGAAAAATGCAAAAACAATATCAAGCTGATTATTATGAGAAACAAGAAAGATTTCGTAATTTCACAAGTGAAAAGTTTGATGAAGTACCAACAAATGAATTAGTTCATGCTGTATTACATCATATTAAAGCAAAAGAAGATCGTATTTATGAAGGTGATACGATTGAAGATACTGATTTATTTAATGAATTGACGGAGGGTGAAAGAATTATTTATACAATCTGTCAAGTGGAAATGTCTACTGAAGGTGGTAAAGGGTCAGTACATAGTTTCTTTATTAATGATATGTATAAACCATATATTCCATATGTGGAAAAAGCTTTTCAAGCAGTGAATTGTTATGAAATTGTGGATTTAATGAAGTCAGCTACAAGATTAGCACAAATTATTGAAGAGGATTTAGAAGATGAAGAAAATGATATTCAAGGAGATTATGCATCTTATAATTTCTCTGATTATACGCATGAATTATTATCTTTATTAAAATCTTCAGGTATTTTAGAAAAAGCTGGGAAATATATTCGTGATAATAAAGAAATGTTTATTGAACCTGAGGAAATAAGTGAAGAAATAGGGAGTGAAGAAGATGGAGAAGGAACTAGCGACGAAATATAATCATAAAGAAGTAGAAGAAGGAAAATATCAACAATGGCTTTCTAAGAAATATTTTGAAGCTGGAGATACTTCTAAAAAACCTTATACGATTGTAATTCCACCACCGAATGTAACTGGGAAGTTACATTTAGGGCATGCTTGGGATACGACGTTACAAGATATGATTATTCGATATAAACGAATGCAAGGGTATGATGCATTATGGTTACCTGGAATGGATCATGCAGGAATTGCGACACAAGCTAAAGTAGAAGAACGTATGCGTGAAGAAGGAATTTCTCGCTATGATTTAGGAAGAGAAAAATTCTTAGAAAAAGCTTGGTCTTGGAAAGAAGAATATGCGACACTTATTCGTGCACAATGGGAAAAACTAGGATTATCATTAGATTATTCCAAAGAACGATTTACATTGGATGATGGTTTAAGTGAAGCTGTTAAAGAAGTATTTATCAAGTTATATGAAAAAGGATATATTTATCAAGGAAAACGTATTATTAATTGGGATCCTGCTCAAAGAACTGCTTTATCAAATATTGAAGTTATTCATAAAGAAGTAGAAGGGGCAATGTATTACTTTAAATATAAAGTAGTAGATAGTGATCAAGAATTAGTGATTGCGACAACTCGTCCAGAAACTATGTTTGCGGATCAAGCTATTTTTGTTCATCCTGATGATGAAAGATATCAAGATATTATTGGTAAACAAGCAATCAATCCAGCTAATGGAGAAGCTTTACCAATCATGGCTGATAGTTACATTGATATGGAATTTGGAACAGCAGTAATGAAATGTACACCAGCACATGATCCAAATGACTTCATGTTAGCTAAAAAGTACAATTTAGAAATGCCAATATGTA
>JBKEBJ010000179.1:0-6326 GCA_047973105.1 Coprobacillaceae bacterium
TTAATATTTTTATAGTTATAATTATGCAGATATATATTTAAAAGATATACAATCAAAAATACCTTGTTATAATTTAATGTTTGATTAGATTTTTAATGCCGTACTACCAATAGAAACTAAAAATAAGTCAATTAATACAATCTTATCAATTGGTGGCGGAGTATTAGAAATAGTTAAATCCTATGAAACATATCCTCAGGCAAATTTAACTTTTATTGATGCAAGTAAGAATATGATAGAGAAAGTTAATGAAATACTTATTGATAATAATATCGAAGACTATGTTAATAGCATTTGTTCACCATTTGAAATGTATGAAACAAATGAAAAATTCAATCTTTCTCTTTCCTTGTTAGTTATTCATTTCATAGAAAATAAAGAACAATTTTTAACTAAAATTTATAACTTATTAGAAGAGAATGGTATATGTATCTTAAGTGCTTTTTCCAATTATCATTTAGATTGGTGGGAAACCTTCGCAATACATAATGGTGCGAATATTGAACAGGTCAGTAATACAAGGCATCATCCAGAAAATACTATGGCTCTTACTACAGCTCTAAATATTGAGGAAATGGCTAAAAAAACAGGGTTTAAGAAAGTAGAAAAAATAGCGCATATTTTGTCTATTGATTTATGGATATTAACAAAATAAAACAGTATTAAACTTAAACATAAATTAATATTTATAAAGAAGAATGGATTATTATTTACTTTTGTTGGGATACTATATATACTATAAGCGAAAATAATAAGGAGATAGTATTGTGGACATAAAATTAAGAAAGAATATTATTACTATTGGAGCTGTTTTAATATCTGCTATCGTTACAGCGTTAGTGACAAAAACCTTTATTAGACCAGCAGGATTATTATCTAGTGGCTTTATGGGAATCGCAATATTTATAGATATGATAGTAGAACAATTGGGAGGTTCTTTTCCAGCATCTATTGGATTAATATGTTTAAATATTCCTGTCGCTATATTTTGTTATAAAAAAATATCTCCACGTTTTGTAATAGTGTCGTTGGCACAAGTATTATTAACGAGTTTATTCTTGCAGATTTTACCAACTTATACTTTATTTGATGAAGAAATTTTAAATGTTATTTTCGGTGGTTTTATTTATGGATTAGGAATTAGTGTTGCTTTGCGAGGAAATGCTTCAACAGGTGGAACTGACTTTATTGCATTGTATGTATCCAATAAAAGTGGTAAAGAAATATGGACACAGTTATTTATTGGCAATACTATTATGTTATGTATATTTGGTTATATGTTTGGCTTTGAACATGCTGGGTATTCTATTTTATTCCAATTTATGACTACGAAAACAATTGGTAATTTTCATACGCGATATAAACGTATTATGTTGCAAATATTTACAAAAGAAAAAGATAAGGTTATTGATGCCTATGTTGAGAGTTTTCGCCATGGTATTACTTCTATTGATGGAATAGGCGGATATTCAAAGAAACCAGTATCTATGTTAACAGCAATTGTTGCTAGTTATGAAGTTGATGAAGTGATTGAAAAACTAAAGGAAGTTGATCCAGAAGTCATTATCAACGCTACAAAATCAGAAAAATATGTGGGTAGGTTTTACACTGCACCAATTGAATAAAAGGAATGAATTATATCATTCCTTTTAAAAATATGATGAATTTGGTTTTGGTGCTTTAAGGTTATAATAACCACCATAAACACTATAACATTTATAGCCTTCTTGATTTAATTGTTGAGCTAATTGATGTGATTGATTACCTGAATAACAGATAAAGACAACAGGTACATTTTTATTAATATATTGTTTATATCCAGAGAATTGGTCTATCGGTATATTTTTAAATCGCATCAAGTGTTCTCTTTTAAAAGAAGCAGTATCTCGAATGTCGATAAATTGATAATCTTGTTTTAAAAGCTCAGGAATTTTGGCTACATCTATTAAAATATTTGAATTCATAATTTCACCTCATTATATACTATGAAATTAATTGAAAACGATGAATAACAATGGTATAATTCACCCATGGAGGAATTATAAAATGGATAAAAAAACGATCAAAGATATTGAAGTCGCTGGAAAAACGGTTTTAGTACGTGTCGATTTCAACGTACCAAGAAATAAAGAAACAGGAGAAATTACAAACGATAATAGAATTGTTGCAGCATTGCCAACATTAAAATATTTGTTAGAGCAAAATCCTAAAGCAATTGTTTTATTCTCTCATTTAGGTAAAGTAAAAACAGAAGAAGATAAAGCTAAAAATGATTTATCTGTTGCTGCTCCTAGATTAGCAGAATTATTAGGAAAAGATGTTCAATTTGTAAACTGTACAAAAGGTGCAGAGTTAGAAGAAGCTGTTAAAGCTGCTGATAATGGAAAAGTAATCTTAGTACAAAATACACGTTATGAAGCTGGTGAAAGTAAAAATGATCCAGAACTTGGAAAATACTGGGCATCACTTGGTGATGTATTTGTAGAAGATGCATTTGGTTCTGTACATAGAGCACATGCTTCAACTGCTGGAATCCCTGCACACTTACCTTCGGCTGTAGGTTTCTTAGTAGAAAAAGAAATTGCGTATATTGGAAAAGCGGTTAATGATCCTGAAAGACCTTTAGTAGCTATTTTAGGTGGAGCTAAAGTTTCTGATAAAATTGCGGTTATTGAAAACTTATTAAAAGTTGCAGATAAAGTTATTGTTGGTGGAGGAATGAGTTATACTTTCTCTAAAGCAATGGGACATAGTATTGGAACTTCTTTATTAGAAGAAGATAGAGTAGAATTAGCTAAATCATTCCTTGATAAAGCAAATGGAAAATTAATTTTACCAGTAGATGCTATTATTTCTGATAAATTTGGAGTAGATGGAGATATTAAAGAATGTGGTTCTGATATTCCTGATGGATATATGGGATTAGATATTGGACCTAAAACTGTTGAATTATTCAAAAAAGAATTACAAGGAGCTAAAACAGTAATTTGGAATGGACCAATGGGTGTATTCGAAATGGAACCTTTCGCAAAAGGAACTGTTGCAGTATGTGAAGCATTAGCTAATTTAGATGGTGCTAATACAATTATTGGTGGTGGAGATAGTGCTGCTGCTGTTATGCAATTAGGATATGCTGATAAAGTTTCTCACATTTCAACTGGTGGGGGAGCTTCATTAGAATATATGGAAGGTAAAGTTCTTCCTGGTATTGCAGCAATAGATGATAAATAATAAAGGGGAGAAACAAATGAGAAAACCGATTATAGTAGGAAATTGGAAGATGAATAAAACAATTGCTGAAACTGCAGCATTTGTTAAAGCAGTAGATACAAAAGTTAGTGCTACTGCTGATTGGGGAATTGCTACTCCTTATTTAGCTTTACAAACTGCAAAAGCAGAAGCCAATAAATTAATTGTAGCAGCTGAAAACTGTCACTTTGAAGATAACGGAGCATTTACTGGAGAAGTAAGTGTTGATATGTTAAAAGAAATTGGAGTTGAATGGGTAATTCTAGGACACTCTGAAAGAAGACAATACTTTGGTGAAACTGATGAAACAGTAAATAAGAAAACATTACAAGTATTAAAAAATGATATGACTCCAATTGTATGTGTTGGTGAAACGTTAGAACAATACGAAGCAGGAACTACTAAAGATGTATGTAAAACACAAACAGTAGCTGCCTTCAAAGATGTTTGTCCAAAATGCATGGAAAGAGTTGTTATTGCTTATGAACCAGTTTGGGCTATTGGAACTGGTAAAACAGCAACAAATGAAATTGCACAAGATGTATGTAAATACATTAGAGATGTAGTTGCTGAATTATATGGTCAAGAAGTGGCTGATAAAGTAAGAATTCAATATGGTGGTTCAGTTAAACCAGAAGGTTTAAAAACATTATTAGAACAACCAGATATTGATGGTGCTTTAGTTGGTGGAGCTTCTTTACAAGAAGATTCATATGTTGCAATGATTGAAAACTTAGGATAATACATAAATGCTCACAATTTTTGTGGGCATTTTTAATACTATATTTTTATTAAAATATTATATTTAATGTAAATAATGTATGGTTTGTGTTAATAAAATCTTTGTAAAATTAAATTTGAATTAATAATAATTAAGTGTTCATAAAGTTTATTGTGAGTGCTTTTTTTGTATGCTACGATGTCCTTGCAATCAAGGAGGAACTAAGATGCAAATAAAAAATAAGAAGAATATTTTTAAACTGTCGGCTGTATCATTAGTATCAATGTTAGGTTTCGGAACAATTATCTCAAGTAATCAAATAACACCAACATATGCGAATAATGGATCTGATGTAGAAACGATAGAAGCTATCACATTAGAAACCGACTGGAAGTATCTGGATAACAATACAGATCCAGCTAACAATGAAGTAAGTAAAGCAACACAGTGGACAACTCCAACATTTGATGATAGTGATTGGAGTACAAATCATGGTACCTTTGGTGCTAAAAATGGAAAAATTGCAGATTTAGGAAATGGATGTACACCAACGGTATTACTCAATCAATATATTAATGGAAGTAACGGAAATGTAATTCCAACATATTTCTTTAGAACAACAATAGATGTTGATGATATAGAAGACATTACATCTATTACTGGTTCATTAAAAGCTGATGATGGAATCATCGTATACTTGAATGGACAACAAGTAGTAACAGATAATATGAATGTTGATGGGAAGGGGGTAATATCTGAACCAAATATGTATTATGCAGGAAATAGTAATGGGGATCCTGTACAAAAAGAATTTACCTTAGATAAAGCATCATTAAAAGATAAATTAGTAGAAGGTGAAAACACTATTGCTGTTGAATTACATAACGATCGAGATACAAGTTCAGATATTTACTTTGAATTTACTAATTTAAATATTAATTCTGGTGAAGATATTGTAATTACTCAAAAAGCAATCTCTTTACAAATAGGAAGTAATGAAACAGAAAATAATATTACTTGGTACGCTAATAACAGTACTACAGGAGAAGTACAAGTAGCTAAAAAAGAAGAATCACTAACAAATGATTTCCCTTCAAAATACCAAACGTTCGTTGCCACAACGAAGAATACAAACGATGCTAATTTCTATAGTAATCAAGCTACAATTACTAACTTAGAAGAAAATACGGAATATGTATATCGTGTTGTCAATGATACGGTAGTTAGTGATACATATACTTTTACAACAGGAGATTTTGATGAAGGATTCAATTTCTTATTGGCTGGTGATCCACAAATTGGTGCAAGTGGAAATTCTGGTAATGATACAACAGCGTGGGATGAAACGCTGAGTAAAACTGTTCCAACATTTAAACCAGATTTCATTGTTTCAGCGGGAGACCAAGTAAATACGGCAAGTGATGAAGGACAATACACAGGATATTTACAAAGTGATGAAATGAAAAGTATTCCAAGTGCTCCAACTATTGGAAACCATGATAGTTCATCTACTGCGTATTCAGAACATTTCAATTTACCTAATGATGATAGTGGTAAGGGAAATACAACAGCTGGCGGTGACTATTGGTATGTATATGACAATACATTATTTATGGATATCAATACAAATAATCGCTCTACTGCTGAACATAAAGCATTTATGGAAGAAGCAATAGCAAGTAATCCAGGGGTTCGTTGGAAAACAGTAGTATTCCATCACTCTATTTATTCAACAGCTAGTCATGTTTCTGATGAAGATATTATTCAAAGAAGAAACGAATTACCAGCAGTATTTGACGAATTAGATATTGATGTAGTTCTTATGGGTCATGATTATGTATATACAAGAACATATATGATGAATGGAATGACACCAGATACTACAAATGGAGTAGAGAGCAGTGTGATCGATCCTACTGGTATTTTATATTTGACTGCGAATTCGGCTAGTGGTAGTAAGTATTACGGATTTGATACTTCTTACGATACAAGCTTTGCTGCAGTAAAAGATCAATCACGTACAAAGACCATCACAAATATTGAAGTTACAGATAACGCATATACAATGACGACTTATTATGTAGATAATATGCAAATTGTTGATACTTTTACAATTAACAAAACACCAAATGCTGCTAATAAAACTTCGCTAGAACAAAAAGTAAATGAATTCTCAACATTAAAGGCTGACGATTATACAGCTACATCATGGCAACTATTTGAAAGTGCAATGCAAGATGCAAAACTTGTATTAGAAAGTCCTATGGTATCACAAGAAGAAGTAGACACAGCATTGACTGATTTAATGAATGCAAAAGAAGCGTTAGTTAAAAAAAAATAGTTGATAATAATAATA
>JBKEBJ010000285.1:0-1629 GCA_047973105.1 Coprobacillaceae bacterium
GATAAAATTAAAAAAGTTCCATATTATGATATACTTTAATCGCCAAAAGAAAGGATTCATAATTATGGAACATATTAATCATAACACATTTAAAACCCAATATAAACATCTTTCTCATTCTAAAACAATTAAAATTCATGAACTTTATAAACTAGGTCTTGAATTGGCTATAATATAGTAGACAAGAGAGTACCGTACTAGGTTAAAATATATATAACGATCTAATATGATTAGAAAGCAATATGATGAAAACTTTAAACTAAAAGCAGTTCAGTTAGTTAATGCAGGTAAAACTCAGACTGCTGTATGCATTGAACTTGATATCCCTAAAACAACTTTACAACAATGGATTAAGAAATACGATTCTCAATCAAACACTGTTAAAGCTAGTAATCTTTTATCAGATGAACAAAAAAGAATTCGTGAACTAGAAAAAGAATGTAATCAACTTAAGATTGAACGTGATATTTTAAAGGAGGCGGCGCTGATCTTCGGGAAAAAATAGAGTTTATCAGCGCTAATATAAATAAATATAAAGTATCTACCATGTGTAGAGTACTAAACGTGTCTAGAATTTATTACTATAAAGTTATCAGTTGTGTTGATGTTAGAAGTGATTTTCAAATAGCAAGCGATGAACTTGATATAGTTGTTAAAAGAGTATATGAGTCCACCCATAATATTTATGGGTCACGAAAAGTTAATGCTGATATTAATAAGTATTATCCTGGAGTTTCATCATCACGATTCAAAGTGAATGAATCAATGAAAAGACAAGGAATACAATCAAAATATTGTAAGAAGCGTAAAACACCATATCCTAATAAGAAAAAGAATTTTGATTATAATGTTGTATTTGAAAATAAGCTAGACAAAAACTTTCGAGTGATTTAACGTATGTAGAGGTGCTTAAAACATTTAATTACATATGCTTTATAGTAGATTTATACAATAGAGAGATAGTATCACACAAAGTAGGAGTCAAACATGACTCGGAGCTGGTATTATCAGCATTGAATGATGTAACACTTACGAAAACAAGATTATTTCATAGTGATAGAGGAGGAGAATTTATAGGAGCACTCATAAGAGATGAGTTGATAGCAAATGGAGTAGAATGTTCATATTCAAAGGCAGGATATCCGTATGATAATGCGGTGAGCGAGAAAGTGTTTGGGATATTCAAAACTGAGTGGGCAAAAGAGAAATATGAGAGCACGGAGGAGTTAGAAAGAGATGTAGGAGAATTTGTGAATTGGTACAATAACTTTAGATGTCATGGATCAATAGACTATATGACACCGGTAGAAAAAAGATTAAAAGAATGTTCTATATGAAACTGTCCACTAAAAACTTGACAATTCAATTATGCTTCTAATTCATAGTCATCATCTGAATTATTAGTTTTTTCTGTTCTAAATCCTTTAGCAAAGAATAAAATTAATGTTGTTACTACGATTGAAAAAATTAGAGATAACAATGCTGCTTCAGAGCGTGATTGCATTCCAAATCCAATTCCTTCATCAGTGAATAAATACATCATATCAATAACAAATAGGATAACACCAGGTACAAGTGTCATAAAGTAATTATTATTAAGATAATTCAAGTACACTGTCGCTGTAATAA
>JBKEBJ010000391.1:0-14751 GCA_047973105.1 Coprobacillaceae bacterium
TATATTTCCAAACTTTAATAAGGGACGTTGTTCTACTCGTTGATAATGCATATTATTATTTGTATCCTGTATAAGTGAATCGAATGGTAAGGTATCTAAATTACGTTCAAAATAATGATTTAATGTCGATTTATTCATAAACATTCTCCTTTGTATTTCATTATCATTATATTTGACTTATTTAAAAAGGTTCCTATTTCTACTTATTTGCATATAGTAATTTGAGAACATTTATTTAAGAAAGGAATAGATTATATGGCAATTGGAAATATAATTATTAATGTTTTTGCGGATAATATTGCACAACCCGTAATAGATGCAGATATTGAAATTACTGGTAAAAACATGTATCGTAAGGTTAAAACTAATACTCTTGGTAAAACTTCTAAAATACCATTAGATGCACCAGATGTAGAATATTCATTAACACCTCAAAAAGAGGTAAAACCTTATGCAGAATATACACTAAGAATCAATCGTAATGGCTTACAGGGAACAGTAATTGAAGGCGTTGAAATTTTCGAAGGGCAAACTTCTATTCAAAATGTAATTTTAGCAAGCGAACCAGAAAATCATACCACTCCACGAATTTATCAAGTGCCACAACATACTCTTTGGGGCGATTATCCACCAAAGCTTATAGAATCCTCAATAAAAAACATGGGTACTGCATCTGCAGAAAGCACTGCTACTAGTATTACAATACCAGAATATATTATTGTACATGATGGAATTCCAACAAATAATGCAGCCTCAAATTTTAAAATCAGTTTTGTTGATTATATTAAAAATGTTACTTGTTCAGAAATATATTGTACTTGGCCAGTAGAAACAATTAAAGCTAATATTTTAGCTATTATTTCATTCACTTTGAATCGTATCTTCACAAACTGGTATCCTTCTAAAGGATATCCATTCACCATTACTTCTTCCACTGTTTATGATCAAAAATATATTCATAGAAGATCCATTTTTCAGAATATTTCAGACTTAGTAGATGAAATCTTTCAACAATATTTAAAACTACCTGATATTACCCAACCATATTTCGCTCAAAGTGATGATGGTATTAGAATAAACAATACAGGTTGGATGTCCAAATGGGGTTCTAAAGAATTAGGTGATAAAGGCTTTGATGCCCTTAGTATTTTAAAACACTATTATAATAAAGACATTTATATTGAAACTGCTAAAAATGTTAATGGCGTAGACGATCCTTTTCCTGGTGAAAACTTATCTTTAAATTCTTGTGGCGAGGATGTGCAAGTAATTCAAAGACAAATCAATGTAATCAATGGTAGCTATTCGGCTATCAATCAAATCATTCCAGCTGATGGTAATTTTGGAAATACTACAGAAGATAGTCTAAGAAAACTGCAACAAGTATTTGACATTCCTATTACTGGAATTGTGAATCGTGCAACTTGGTATCGAATTGCTCGAGTATATGCTGAAATAATGCATATGTTAAATGGCATATATGATTAATAAAGAGGCTGAAATTATTCCAGCCTCTTTACTTATAATAATGATATAAATTTCCATTGAGTTTATCTAATGAAGTAATTGTATCAAATACAACTATACTATCTATATCTTGAATCAATTTATGTTTATCTTTCTTCTTTAACTTGGTAAGGCAATATTTGGTAATTACTTGTTGATAATTTTTACATTCTATAGCATTATACACAATATTGTTAAAGAATACCGTATATACGCCAAAGCCACTGTTAACGATTCGTTCAACTCCATATTTCTTAAATTTCTGTTCCATTTCAGGGCAAATTTTCTTTCCAGCCTCTTGTATTACCACATGTTTCCAAATTCTTGGAAAGTAATATCCTGATAGTCCTGGTTTTATATATTGACAATTCAATATCTCATATTCTTGAAAAACAGAATATTTATCTCGCAATTTTAGAAACTCTTGTAATCCTTGTTTATAAATGCTATCCGTATATTCACCTTCCATTACATCTGTTAAAAGAGTAATATCATATTTAATTATATCTTTCTTATCCTTTTTCTTTTCCACATAAAAATTATATAAAACAATATCATGTTTCATATACCAAAGTGTTAATTCTTTAAGTAAAGGAGGTTTTTCTTTTCTTCCTTCAATGTAATCTAATGTTTCTTCATACACCTTTTGCGTTATTAAATTAGGCATAATCACTCCTCCATTTATATGTTTTTATACAAAAGTGCTAGATTACACTAGCACTTTCATTATTATTTTAAAGTATTCAATTCTACATATTCTTTATTACACGCCTCTGCGACACCAGCATATGTTACATATCCTTTATACGTATTAATAGCCGTTGATAAGACTTTAGAATCAATTGCCTTCTCAATTCCTTTATTTGCGATTTCTAAACCATAAGCCAATGTAGCATTTGTTAATGCCATAGTCGATGTTCTAGGTACTGCCCCTGGCATATTAGCTACACAATAATGAACAACACCATCAATTACAAATGTTGGATTATCATGATATGTGGCCTTTGTTGTTTCAATACAACCACCTTGATCAACTGCCACATCAACAATAACAGAACCTGGTTTCATATTTTTCAAGTATTCTTTCTTCACCAGTTTCGGTGCTGCAGCACCAGGAATTAGAACTGCCCCAATTACTACATCCGCACTTTTACACTGTTCTTCAATTTCAAAATCGGTACTATATAAAGTTTGAATATTATTACCAAAGATATCATCTAAATACGCTAAACGTTTTAAGTTTTTATCTAAAACCACAACATCTGCACCAATCCCAATAGCAGCTTTAGCTGCATTAACACCTACAACTCCGCCACCAATAATAATAACTTTTCCTTTTTTTACACCTGGTACTCCACCAAGTAAAATACCACTTCCTCCAAAAGGTTTTTCTAGGCTTTTAGCTGCCTCTTGAACAGATAATTTACCAGCCACTTCACTCATTGGCTTAAGTAATGGTAACTCTTCATGATCATATAATGTTTCATAAGCAACCCCTGTTACTTTATGTTTCATTAGCGCCTCAGTTAATTCTGTATTAGCGGCTAAATGTAAGTATGTGTATAAAATTAACCCTTCACGGAAATATTGATATTCACTTTCCAAAGGTTCTTTTACTTTAATAATCATATCTACGCTTTTCCATACACTCGCTGCATCCTCTATGATAATTGCACCAGCAGCTTTATATTCTGCATCACTAAATCCACTGCCATCTCCAGCTGTAGATTCCATATAAAATTCATGTCCAGCTTTTACATAAGCAAAAACTGTTGCAGGTGTACATCCAACTCGATATTCATGTCTTTTAATTTCTTTTACGCATCCTATTTTCATATTCATTACCTCTTCTTTTCTTTTTATTTTACCTTTTTTATAACATATTTGCAAAAAAATTTTGAAAAAGATAAAAAAAGAAGATATTTATTACATATCTTCTCTTCTAATTAGTCTAGATATTCTCCATTAGTTTCAATTACTTTTTTATACCAATCATAAGATTTTTTCTTAAAACGTTGCATCGTTCCATTACCATCATTATCTTTATCTACATAAACAAAACCATAACGTTTTTTCATTTCTCCTGTACCTGCACTCACTATATCTATTGGCCCCCAATACGTATACCCCATTAATTCAACACCATCTTCTACTGCTTCTTTCATCGCTACAAGATGATCTCTAACATAATCTATTCGATATTGATCGTTGATTGTACCATCATCTTCTAACACATCAATATTTCCCATACCATTTTCTACAATAAATAATGGCACTTGATATCGATCATATAATTCATTACACACATATCTAAATCCTAAAGGATCAATTTGCCACCCCCATGGCGTCTCCTTTAGATATGGATTAGGTTTACCAATAAATCCCCCAGTATGACCTAAAATCGGCATTCCATCTTCAAATGTTGTTGTACGATAATAACTAAATCCTAAATATTCACTTGGATAATTTTTTAATAATTCAAAATCTTCTGGTTCCGTTTGTAAAGTAATATTATTTTCTTTAAAAATACGTTTACTATAACCAGGATATTCCCCACGAATCATTACATCACTATAAAATAAAGATCTTCTTCTAAGATTATAACTTCCAAAAACATCTTCTGGTTTACAAGTTGCTGGATATACACCACTTAGTGAAAGCATACAGCCAATTTTAGCATCAGGAATAATTTCATGACATAATTTATTCGCTTTTGCGCTAGCAACAAACATATTATGCGATGCTTGATATTTTGTTTGTAAACTTGCATCATGAGGAATCGCTGCCGCCGCAAAAGGAATTGTATGGGTATTATTTATTTCATTGAATGTCATCCAATATTTAACTAAATCTTTATATCTTGTGAAGATTTCTCGACAATACTTTTCAAAGAATAATATTAATTCCCTATTTTCCCAACCACCATATTTGGTAACTAAATGTAATGGTGTTTCATAATGTGAAATAGTAACAATTGGTTCCATTCCCAAAGTATGCATTTCTTCAAACATCTCTTCATAGAATTTTAATCCTTTTTCGTTTGGTACTGTTTCATCCCCATTTGGAAAGATTCTAGCCCAAGATATGCTTGTTCTAAAACAATTAAAGCCCATCCCAGCCATTAATTTTAAATCCTCTTTATACGTATGATAAAAATCAATTGCTTCATGACTTGGATAATACTTTCCATCAATTACTTTATCGTCTGGAACATTCCCCAACCCTGTTGAAACATCTGTAACATTAATCCCTTTGCCATCTTCAAGGTAGGCACCTTCTGCTTGATTTGCAGCTATCGCTCCTCCCCATAAAAAACCTTTAGGTAAACTCATTTTTTATTTCCTCCTAAATATAAAAACTTTGTTTATTACAATCTCAAGTATATACTTATGTATAACATAAGTATGAATTTTTACACGAATTGATATTCCCTTTCATATAATGAAAATAATTAAACAATCTAATTATTTTTTTATTGACTTTTCTTTTTTCTATGTGTTATTATTGCAAAAGCAATACGGCTGTAGCAACACGCGAGGGTCTCTCTCGTTGTTTCTACAGCCTTTTTGTATTCTTTAGGAGGAATTATTATGGAAAAAATTAGAAATGTGAATCATTATTTAGGAGAAGAAAAAATTGGAAAATTAATGTTAAAGTTTTCTATTCCATGTATTATGTCATTATTAGTATCTGCATTATATAATATTGTGGATCAAATATTTATTGGACATGGTATTGGTTATTTAGGTAATGGAGCAACAAATGTTGTTTTTCCTATTACTATTATTGTTTTAGCTATTGCATTATTAATTGGTGATGGGTGTGCTGCTTTTTTAAGTATCTGTCAGGGACGAAACGACACTGATAGTTCCAATAGAAGTGTTGGAAATGCTATATCTTTGACTGTTATATTAAGTATTATATTTGTTATAATTTTTTATGTATTCAAAGAAAATTTATTATTATCTTTTGGTGCTACAGATGGAAATATCGGTTATGCTAGAGAGTATTATGACATTATTGTTATGGGTGTTCCCTTCTTTATGTTTTCTAATGCTATGAACTCTATCATTCGTGCTGATGGGAATCCTAAATTCGCTATGATGTCGACTTTAGTTGGTTGTATTATTAATATTATTTTAGATCCTATCGCTATTTTTGTTTTTAATATGGGAATGCAAGGAGCAGCCTTAGCTACTATTCTAGGACAACTAGTATCTGCAATATTAGCTATTTATTATATTTTCAAACCGAAAACATTTACACTTAGTAAAGTAACTTTTTCTTTACAACCAGCTATTCTTAAAAAAATACTACCTTTAGGAATCAGTAGTTTTCTAACACAAATATCGATTGTTGTTATTATGGCAGTAATGAACAATATGTTAGTACAGTATGGGGCTAATTCAAAATATGGTGCGGATATTCCGTTAACCGTTGTTGGTATAGTTATGAAAGTATTTCAAATTGTCATTTCCATTGTTGTTGGTATAGCAGCAGGTGCACAACCTATTGTTGGATATAATTATGGGGCTGGTTTATATGAACGTGTTAAAAAGATATTTAAAACAATGATTATAGCAGAAATAGTAGTAGGTGCTATATCTACTATCTGCTTTGAATTCTTTCCCATGCAAATTATTTCATTATTTGGTAGTGAAAGTGCTTTATATAATGAATTTGCAGTACTTGCATTTAGAATATATTTAGTAACTATCTTACTTTGTTGTATTCAAAAAGCAACAAGTATCTTTCTACAATCGTTAGGTAAACCTGTCTTATCTACTGGACTTTCATTACTAAGAGATTTTATTTTAAGTGTGCCATTAGTTTTAATATTACCTTATTTTGATGGTGTAACAGGATTATTATTCTCAGCACCTATAGCTGATATTATTTCTTTTATCGTTGTTATCTTTGTAATTCGATATGTCTATCAATGGTTAAATAAACAAATGCATGAAGCAATAGTATAAAAAGCGGAAAATCCGCTTTTTATGCTTTCACTATATTTTGATTAATAAAAGTAATATATGTTTTTTTTATTACTTCATCTTTATGTTTACAATACCATTCATATGATTTTTTTAATCCTTCATATAATGGTGTAGTGTTTGATAGTAATGTATCTTGTTTATCAACATTTAGAATATATTCATAATCATGAAAACTAAAATAATCTCGCTGTTGATATTTAGAATCCGCATATACTTTTTCTAAAGGAGTTCCCACAACTTGGTAACATAACTCAATGAAAGTATTAATATCCACAATTTCCTTATTCCCTACATTAAATATATGATTTTCTGGATGAATATCTAGAATTTTATCAATCACCCTACATAAGTCTTCAATGTAAAAGAATTGTAGTTTCATAGTTCCGTCTTTGGGAATATAAAATTTACGTTTTTTCAAAGCACATTCAAACACAAAAGGTTCACGATATATGTTTTGCATAGGTCCATATAAATATGGTGGACGAATAATATAAGCATCTGGAACTTTAGATAATAAATAGTTTTCTGCTTCTATTTTATTTACTCCATAATCCTGCCAAATAGAATTATAACCAAGTTCTTGTTCTTCAACAAATGGTTGTGGTAAGGTCTCGGGATATACCGCACTTGAACTAATAAAAATATATTCATTAAACGTATGTAATCCATATAAAAGGTTTTCTACATCTTTCTTGTTATAAGATGTAACATCTATAACAATATCAAATGTATGTCTTTTTAGACTGTCTCCTAAACATTTTCTATCTGCCTCTATCAAAGTAACACCCTCTACTTGTTCTCGATGATTGCGATTTAGTACATATACATCATACCCTTTTTCTACATAATATGTAGTTACAAACCGACTAACAAAAACGGTTCCACCAGTAATTAATATTTTTTTCATTATATCCCCTCTTTACTGTTACTATTCTATAATAAAGTAGTTTCCTACTTTTCAATAATTATTTTATCATTTTTAATTAACTCTCTTTTATTTTCACCATCTAAAACCAAACGAAAAGCAATAAATGTTACTTCTTCATTACTCTTATTTTCAAATGTATGAATTGCATTTTTTACTTGTACTAATTGATTAGCTTGGATATCTTTTGTATATTCCTTCTTGTCTTCTATCCATTTACATGTAAGAATTCCTTTAGTAACTAAAATTACTTCTTCGATATTAGAATGATAATGCCATTCCTGTATTGAATTTGGTGGAATTATATTGAGATGAATTTCATACTCGTCAAATAGATAATATAATACTTTTGTTTGATTTTCTTTTGTGACTGCTATACCTTCATCAGTAGTTATTATTCTCAATGCTTCCATTGTTATTTCCTCTTTAATTGATTTACTTTTTCTTGTAAGTCTTTTACATATAGTTTTTGTTGTTTCTTCAAATATGTTTTGCCTAACAATCGCATAGCTATATTATTTACTTCAATCATCTCTGTAAAAGAGATTTCTGTTCCTGTTGAATTTTCTTTAAATACACCAATCCAATGTCCATGAATATTTGTATTTTTAATATCAAATTCATACACCTTATTTCTCTCTAGTTTAGTAATTGTAAATGTTGTCGGATAATTTTTATGCGTATATTCAATAAACGTTTTATCATCTTTAACTTCTACTTTACTAAGATCACTACGCCAATGATACTCTTTATTATTTGTCACGATTTCCCATAGTGAATCAATATCACAATCAAATGTTGCTTTTATGTTTACTGTTATCATATTAATCTCCTGTCTTTTTTATTATATAGTTCTTATCTTTAATACTACTTTACTATACCATAAAAAAAAGCAGATATAATCTACTTTCCTAATTTTACATATGTAAATGGGATACTTGTTCCTACAACTACATCTTCGATTTTCTCAATAATTAACCAATCATCCATATTTCCTTGTTTATCAAATTCTAAAGGTTCTATTTCTTCAACATCTTTAAAACCTACAAAACATAACGTTTTCTTATGCCATCTTTCTTTTTGTTTATCTGTTAATTGTAAACGCTCTTGATGTTTTTCAAAAACAGTATTTATTTCATCCTCTGTTAATTTAACTAAATTTTCAACATAATCAACCGTTGCTTTAACTGTTATTTTCCCTGTACCTTTTTCCATGAAATAGATAGTCTCTCCTTCAAAAACACGACTATGCGGAAATTTCCTTGCAGCAGCTCCACGAACTACCATTGTTTTAGAACCATCTATTATTTTTTGAATCTCTTTTGAAACGTTATCACAATACGCTAAATGCATCATATGTTATATCCTCCTTGTTATAATTAAATTATAAACCTTACAGTTACTGTAAGGTCAAGTTCTTTTTTTTATTGGAATTTGTAATTCTGTAATATACTCTTCTTTTTTATTTGTATAAATCACATCGATTAGATATCGTTCCGTTGGTGCACCAACAATTTCATAATTATTATCTTCAATCCACTGCATCATTAATGCATATGTTTTTGGTTCTGTTTTGTAATCTCCATAGTGTAAAGCAGAAACAACCTCATAAGTATCTATTTTACGAATATAATCATTTTCATATTCAACATCTACTGGTACACAAACTTCAATATCAGCATTACGAATATCATATTGACGATAATCATCATAATACATAGCCATAATAGCATCTATAGCCGTTAATTTTTCTCTTTTAATTAGTGCTTGTAATGATGCAAAACGTCTACCAAAAGCATTAGTATCTGCATTTCCTTTTTCCCGAATATAAGCTACATACATAGTATCTACTTTTTTTAAATGTACGTTTGGTGAAGTATCTTCATAACTAAATTCTTTTAAATAGAAATCAATTCTTTTTTGTAAGGAAATTAAGGATTCAATATTGTCATGTAATTCCTTTCTCTTTTTAATTAATATCTCTTTACTTATATCTGAGTTACGTATATGAATATTTTCTTTTATTTCTTTCAATGAATAACCTTGGATTTTATATTGATTAATAATATTTATTTCAACTAATTGACTAGCATGATAATAACGATATCCTGTTTGTTCATCTTTTTTTATCGGTACTAATAATCCAATATCATCATAATAATGTAATGTTCTTGTTGGAATATTACATAATTTTGATACCTCTCCAATTGTATAAAATTCTTTTTCCATAATTTCTCCCTTATATCATTACTAAAATAATTTATTAGATAATCTCTTCTATAATTAGTATACCACATTTCCTTTGTCACAACATTCGCCCATCCTGCATATAGTATAGTATATGATAATAAGGAGCAGATTAAATGAATACTACACAAATAACTACACATATTGTACAACCAGGTGATTATCCATATCAACTAGCTAAACAATATAATACAACGGTAGATGCTATTATGGCATTAAATCCAAATATTAATCCTCATGATTTAGTAGTTGGAACCCGTATTTTTATTCCTGTAGGAGTACAGCCCGAACAACCAAAGCCAAGTATGGATGCAAAAAGAGATCTAATGGCCGCTATGCGTTTAGCATGGGAGCAACATGTATATTGGACAAGATTGTTATTAATTAGTATCGCTGATAGATTAGGTGATCAACAAGCAACAACAAATCGTTTATTAGAGAATCCTTATGATATAGCAAAAATATTTAGTAATTATTATTCGACTGAAGTAACCAATACCATCGCTAATTTATTAACTACTCATTTACAAATAGGTGCAGCATTAATAACAGCATTACGTGATGGAAATACAACGGAAGCGAATAGACTAAATCAACTATGGTATCAAAACGCTGATCAAATGGCTTTAACATTTAGTCAAATCAACCCAAATTATGGATATCAAGAAATGAAAGATATGTTAGATCGCCATTTGGATTTAACAACACAAGAAGTTAATATGCGATTAGCTAAAAACTATATTGAAGATATTAATGCCTTTGATATAGTTGAACAAGAGGCATTGCATATGGCTGATATGTTCTCAACAGGAATTATCAGACAATTTCCAAATAGATTTTAAAATAGTAAAAAATGATACTTTATAAGCATCATTTTTTTACTTTCTCTATTCAATACTATTTGTTTTCGCCACTTCACGAATCCATGAAGCAGATTTCTTTTCAATACGTTTATAACCATCATCTAAGGCAACACGTACAAAACCATAACGATTTTTAAATGCATTAGCCCATGACCAGTTATCTATAGCACCCCAATAATGATATCCTAAACAATTCGCTCCATCTTCAATAGATTTTGCAATCCATTCTAAATGATCTCTAACAAATTCTATACGATAATCATCTTGAATAGTTCCATTTTCATCAATGAATTTTTCTTCTCCTTCAACACCCATTCCATTTTCTGAAATAAAGAATGGTAAGTCCGGACATTCTTTTTTGATTTTCATACCAAAATCATAAATTCCTTTTGGATAAATTTCCCATCCACGATGCACATTCATTTTTCTTTCAGGCCAGATATATGGCTTAGCAATACAAGGTGATCCATTTTCATCAAACTTAGAATCTGGTGCTTGTACACGTGTTGGTTGGTAATAGTTATATCCTAGCCAATCCACAATACCACCTGCTAAAATTGCTTCATCTCCTACACGACGATTAATTTCTACTTTCCAATCATTTTCTACAGTATCCAAAACATCTTTAGGTAAACGTCCATGTGCTACTACTTCTAACCACCAACGATTATGTAAACCATCAGCCATTCTAACCGCTTCTAAATCATCTGCAGAAGGATTATCTTTTGTATATGGTGGCGCAAAACAATTAATCATACCTATTTTAGCACCTTCACATAGTTTTCCTTCAGCCTGTAATTTTCTAAAATTAATAACAGCTAAACAATGAGCTAAAGTAATATTATATTGTACATTAATAGACTTTTTAAAATCCTTTTGATGTGGATACCACGCTCCATGTAAATATTGTTGTTCTGGTTCAACAATTGGTTCATTAAATGTAAACCAATATTTTACTTTATTACCGAATTCTTCCATCGCTTTCTTTACAAAGTTTGCATATGCCTCTACAACTTCACGATTCACCCAACCGCCACGGTTGTATAAGTATTCTGGCATATCAAAGTGATACATGTTCATATAGATATCAATACCATTATCATTTGCACAATCAATTAACTTATGGTACCAAGCTGCACCTTCTGGATTGATGTTTCCATCTTGATCTAGTAAGCGAGTCCATTGCATAGAAGTTCTAAAAGATTTAAAATTCATACTCTTTAATAATTTAATATCTTCTTCATATTTATGATACATATCATTTCCTACATAGGAACCAACATTGTTATGAAATGCGTTTATATCCTTATCAGACCACATATCCCAATAGGATCTAAGTCTTCCACCAACATTATATGATCCTTCAGTTTGTGGTCCAGACATTGCTGCACCAAAGAAAAAATCTTTTGGTAATTGTATTGTCATTTTACTTCCTCCTTATGTTTGCATTATTATTGTATTAGAATGAATAACAATAGTAAATAGTAGAAATCTAATTTTTATCTTTGTTTCATAATATATCCTTAAAATAATTATATATTGAAACATTTTTTCATGCTATACTATAGTTGGTGATAAATATGAGCATAATGACACAATTAGAATTTGAATTAGATTTCTCTAATTCTGAAAAACAATTAGCTAGATATATTCTAGAAAATGGAGAATCTATCCTACAATTTTCAATTCAAGAATTAGCTAAAAAAACCTATACATCTCCTGCTACTATAGTCCGTCTCTGTAAAAAGATTGGACTAGATGGTTTTAGTGATTTTAAAATAAAATACTCTGCGGAATTACAATTTGATAATAATGATAGACAGCGTGTAGATGTTAATTTTCCATTCAATCATACAGACACGAATCGAGAAATTGCTTATAAGATAGCTTCTTTACAACAAGAGGCTATCGCAGATACTTTAAAATTAGTAGACTTTAAACAGCTAGATACAATTATTCAAGAAATAAATAAAGCCAGGATTATATATATTTTTGGTAATGGGAATTCTATTCTTGCTGGATTGTCTTTTCAACATAAAATGATGCGTATTGGGAAAATTGTAGAAATTAAGTTAATTCCTGGTGAACAAGGGTTTATGGCTTATACAGTAACCCCTAAAGACATCGCTATAGTTATTTCTTATTCTGGAGAGACACAGGATATTATAGGTATTGCTAAAGGGCTTAGAAAAGCAAAAATTCCGATGATTGGTATTACCTCATTAGGTGATAATCAACTATCGAAATATTGCAATTATTTATTAAATACTGGTTCAAGGGAAAAGATTTTTTCAAAAATCGCTCCTTTCTCCTCTAAGACTTCTATTGAATATATTTTAGACATCTTATTTTCTGGTATTTTTAATTTAGATTATCAAGCTCATATAAATCGTAAAATCAGTTTAGATAAGGAACATGATCATCGACATCCTTATAAAAGTCCAATTAATGATGAAGGTTAAATCTCAACGATTTGACCTTCTTTTATTTTAAGCTGTACATCACATCGATTAGCAATAGAGTTAGAATGGGTTACTAGGATAACACACTTTTCATTTTCATGTGCTAATTTTATAAATGTCCCAATAATAGCATTAGCATTCTTTTTATCTAAATTTCCTGTTGGTTCATCTGCAAGGATTAAATCAACATCCTTAGCAATAGCTCTAGCTATTGCTACACGTTGTTGTTGTCCACCAGATAACTTCTGAATACTACGGGTACTTTCATCTTCTGATAAACCTAGCGAAGCTAATACTTCTAATGCGTATTCTTTTTTATTTGGAACTGCCATCTTCGCTATATTCATAGCATTAATAACGTTATCAAGAGCATTCATATAATGAATCAAATTGTAAGATTGAAATACAATAGAAACATATTTTTGGCGATATTTTCCTAAACCAATTTTTTCAACAGATTCATTATTAAACCGAACGTCACCTTCTTTAGCCACATCTAACCCACCAGCTAATGCGATAGTTGTTGTTTTTCCACTACCACTAGCACCAACAATAGCATAAATTTTCCCTTTTTCGAAATTATAATTTGCTTTATCTAAAATAGATACTTTCTGCATTCCATCTTGATAATGATATGAAATATTTTCAAATGTTAGTAATGTTTCCATTTTATCCCTCCTTCTTCATTAATATTTCTCTTGGTGATAAACGTAATACATAAATAGATGGTAACATTGTTGATACAAAACAAATAGCTAATGTAATAACGCCTAATTCAACTACTGTATTGACTGTTAATGAAACATCTAATTCTTCATCAACAGGACTAGAGAATGCATCATTGAAACTTGGTCCACCACCGCTTTGTGAACTTTCAGAAGAATCACTACTAGTATCTCCACCAAATCCTCCACCAGGCATGTTTTCACCCATATCCATTTGCATTGTATTACTATCTTGACTGTTTACTAACATTCCACTTACGACATTAGAAACCATCTTCCCAGTTCCTAAAGAAATAAGGAATGCTACACAAGCAATAATTCCAATCTCTATTAATTGTTGACCAATAACTTTAAGTTTACTTTGTCCTAATGATAAGAAAATACCAATTTCATGGAATCGATTACGAATTGTTAAAATTAGAATTAATCCTAAAATAATACTTCCTGCTGCAACTACTACAATTAGGAACATTGTTGCAAATGATTCTGTGTTTTCTAAACTAGATATATTTTGTTGATATAATTGATCATTTGCGTTCAATGTATAGGTTTCAAAATCTATATCTGTGTTTGATTCTGCATCTGCTATAAATGCATCCATGTTTTCTGGATCATCTAAATAATATGTCGCAGAAGAAATTGAACTATCATCATTTGTTAATACTTGCCCAATACTTAAATCTGTATAAATAGTATTTACAGAATTTATACCCATCATTCCCATACCTTGTGTATTCGTATCTGTAATAATCTCATAGATTCCAACAACTTCTAATTCTTGCGTAATTGTTTCATCATCCACTGTTGTATATACAGTGAAAGTTGAACCAATAGTTAAATCATTCTCTTCTGCTAAATTGGTTTCAATAACACAAGCATTTGTATCAGCGTGTTTATTAGATAATAAAGAACCATCTATCAGTTCGTAATCTCCTGATGTAAAGGAATCAATGTATTGCATTGTAGAGTTAGCTGAAATACTGAAATCTCCACTATTCATACCGCCACCACGAACTTCTCCCCCTT
>JBKEBJ010000326.1:0-7981 GCA_047973105.1 Coprobacillaceae bacterium
AACATTTGTTGATTTCTTCTCTTTCTCTTCCTAAAGGAAATCCTAATACTCCATCTGCTGTAACAACTAAATTTGCATGTCCACATAAATAATCTGACTCAAACCCTAATTTGTCATAAACATAACAGGCAAAAGCTCTAGCAAACATTTCTTCATTGCTTTGCCAATACCTACCATCTGTCTTTGAAAAATCACTATCTAGTCTCATTGAATTTAAATAATACTCTGTCGGTTTTCCTTCAGAGTATTTCATACAGTCGATTAGATTTTTAAGTTCTTTTAATTCTTCAATTTTAGAATAGTTTGCCGTAAGAAGTCCCCTACATCCAAATTGATTACCTAAGTAATCATCTAGTGCATGTGCCCATTCATGTGCTAGGCTTCCCGCACCATTCATTTTTGTTAAGTTAATAACATTACGCAATGGTTCGTAATGCGCTAATGCTGAGCCATGTCCACGAGCTCCAAAAGCTATCGAAAGACTTTTATTCAATGATAAACTCTTATCGTCAATATCTAATGCTTTTGCTAGATCTATCAGTGCATCAAAAGCGAAATTAAGTGACTCTTGTCTATCAGTTTCATTTAACCAGTTTCCGAATTCACCACCTTTAAATTGAAACACTTTTAAATAATCATCACCTGTAATAGCTGTATTTTTCCTATAATCATCACCTGTGCGTTCAATTCCTTCTAATTGCTTAGGAATGAACCTTTTCTTGCCTTGCCTCGTTGATTGTTCATTTTTCTCCTTTCCATCTTTTTCTAAGATGTAGTTTTGCGCCTCTTCTATCGTATTAAAGTTATTAGCAATTATCGAACTTGATCTAGATATGTAAAACGTATTAACAATCCAATTATTAGGATTTATCAATTCATCTTTAGGGTACATATAGTATTTACCTGATGCTGTTTTCCTTTCTAGGGAAATAGTGTCATTATTTTCCTCACTAAAACTATGGCTACTATCAAATTTATCAATCTTGTATGGTGCTAATATTTTCTCTTCTGTCGTGTAACAAAATTGTTTTTTTACTATTTCTTTATCTATAGTCGGAAAATATGTTTCACGTAATGCATGAAGTACTTTATTATTAATCGTTCTTATCGCTGTTTCTTTCACTTCTAAAAAAGGAGAACTTGGGTTATTAAAAACAAATATTCCTTCTATCCTATTTTTAAAAAAGAATAAGAGTTCATGATCATCTTTTAATCCCATCACTATATCTCTTAATTCCAAAACAGTATTAATATAATTATCTTGGATATTTCTATCATGTGTATTATAAGATGGTTTAGTTGGAAGGGAATCCCTTACCATTTTCATAAAATAAACAACCCTTTTTGACATTCCATTATCAACCATTTCTTGATAATTAGGTTTAATCCAAATATTATTTTTAACAATATACTTACTTCGTTCTCTTTCATTCATATCTTCAGTATCGTTTGATGTAAGACCTCTTTTTTTCCAGTTGTCTTTCTTAGCTCCACCTATTTTTTCTCCAAAATCTTCAATATTCATAGCTACACCTCCTTTTAATAAAAAAAGAATAACCATTTTATATGATTACTCTTTGTGAATTCAATATCTATTTCTTTTTATAACTATAATTACTAATGTATCTCAAAATTTTATGGCCATTCCTGGAACGTTTCAAAATATGAGATACAAAAAGGCACTTATCAAAAAATAAATGTATCTCAAATTTTAAGCTGCAGCTTGCTGATCAGCAAAACTCCAGGATAAAATTGAGATACATTAAAATACGCTATTCTCTATACTAACTTAAATTTCCTATTGAGTCGTTCAACAATATTTACATATAATATAATGCTATTATCAATTTTCTTCTCATCAAACCAACCATGCATTAATTTATTTAAACAATAAAAATATCAGTCTGGGATGATGTTAATAAAAGCTATACAATCTTTTCTTTCTGTATATTCTTTAGAATATTGTTCACATATTGAACGAAGTCCTAGAACTTCATTTAATTCTTTAAAATCAGTTGGAAAGTCTTTAATGCCCATAAAGATTTTAAATTCTTCTTCATATGATTTAAGATGATTTTCTAAGTAATCTTTATCCATCATTATTTTTCCTTTTTTAATATTCAAATTCTACTTCTTCTCTAATAATATAGTCTAGTGTATGTTGAATGTTTTTCATTTTTTCATCTGTTAATTGTTGACATGCATAAATAACAGCCTTCAAGTCTGTAAAATCGTTCTTTGTTTGTGCTTTATTCAATGCTTGTTTATACTCTCTAGAAAACTGTTCATCAATAGCAATCAAGTCTATATCATTTTCTATACATTGTTTTAACATGATAAACCTTCCTATACGGCCATTTCCATCTTGAAAAGGATGTATTTTTTCAAACTCAGCATGAAATTTCAATATAGTATCTATACTTACTGTTTCACTCTCCCAACTCTTTAGTAAAGACTCCATCTTATCTGGTACCTCATGAGGCTGTGCAACATCTAAATTTTGTCCCAGTCCTAAAATCATATTTGGTATCTTCTTATATCTACCAACAAAACCACGTTCCTGATCTATTGTTTTTTGTTTTAACATTTGATGGAATTCTAATATTAAACGTTCGCTCAAAGGTTCTCCTAGTGTATCTATAACAAAATCAAATAACTTTGTAGAATTAATTGTCTCCAACACATCATCAACTTTATGACTTCCTTCAATAATATTCTCATTCAAGTACATTTCAAGGTTTTCTTTTGTGAATGTGCTTCCCTCTAACTTATTGGAATGAAACAAAAATTCTACTTTAATTAGTTCATATCCACTGTTAGGAATACTTTTCAAATTCTTCATTTGTTCTGCAGTAATAAGCATCATTACACCTCTTTTCTAATTAATGCTATTGTAACATATCCAAAATAAACAAACCACTTCTAATATTCTCTTTCTATTTCATCACTTTCTTGTTCACTCCGCTGTTTCTCTTGTATTTCCTCTTCTGAGGATAAATAGTGATCATATTCTGCTTCTGGAGAACTAGGTATATATTTATCTTCTTCTTTTTTTCTTACCATTTTAATACTCCTTTCCTTTTCCACTTCTCTATAGCAACACTTCTTAGTACATTCTTCTACAATTATATATTCGCTTATACCAATAACTACCTTCAGTAATAGGGCTCACCATAACACATTGATCCATATATTGACCTCTTGTGCTTTCTCCATCACCTGAAGCATGAACCATCATACCACCTCCAATATATATACCGATATGAGCTACTGATGCTCCATTATTGTAAGTAATAGTAATTACATCACCTGCTTGTAGTTCACTATATTCTATTTTCTGTCCTGTCTTTGAATACCCTGATGCTGTCGTTCTACCAATATTAACGCCTGCTTGGATATATGCCCACGCAACAAGCCCTGAACAATCAAAATAGGCAGCATTAGGATCACTTAATACCTGTCCATCTTGGAATTGCCCTCCAGGAGCTCCCCACCAATACCTACAACCAGTCTTTGTTAATGCTAATTGTGCTATTTTATTACCGGTTTCACTATCTCCATTAACAACAACACCACTCAGACTATTCTCATCATCATCTAAAAATGTTCCATATTGCTGTACTTCAGGAGAAAATAGAGTCATTAAATCTTGTGAAGTGTATAGTCCATCTATAAATTCTTCCTGTTCTGTAGTTAAAGAAGTCTGTGTTTTATTTATTAAATTCTTCATCAATTCTGGTTCTGTTTCAAACAAACTATTAACATAATTTTTATAAGCTGGTAATCGTTCATTTGTAATGTTTAATACAATATTTTCTCCTTCAACACGTTCTTGCTTTTCATATAGATTCGCTTCTTTTAACAAGGATAGTAGCCTTTGTTCATCTGCATCATAGTCTAGATCACTTTTAATACCCTGCATCACAGCTAATACCGCCCTCCAATCAATACGACCATAGGAACCATCATAACTATTAATAGTAATATCAGGGGTTTCAGAACGAACTAAATCCACACTATCCTTATATTCTCTATTTATTGAGATAATATAATCACCATACTTATCAATAGTAGATTGTGATGAGCCACCTCCAAATACTGTTACAAATAGTGCAATAGCACATACACAAGGAACAATCGCTCCTACACTTAAAATAGTAACTCCTGCAGCACCTACAATTTTCATACCTAATGTTTTAACAAGTTTAATGAATATTTTATTAACTTTCTTAGCTACTCTTTTTCCTACCTTTCTTGTAGCTTTAGAACCTGTACGCTTTGCTATATCTTTTACTGCTTTATCACCTTCCCCTTTTGATACTTGGGAAAGTATTGAGCTTGTCCTTGCTACTTTGTTAACTGTCTTTGAAGCTACCTTCGCTGCTTTCGAAGTTACTATAGCACCTTTCATAATTTTCTCTGTTTTTGTAGTTTTTCCCTTTTTAATAGAAGCCTTCTTCTGGATAGTAGCATTCGCTGCTGTATTAGTAGGGTTGGTAGCTTTTTCAGCAGAAGGATTAACACTTGTTTTAGCAACTTGTGCCTCTCCTTTTCCTTTAGCTGGCTGAACATTTGTTTTAGTCGTTTGAACTGTACTTTTTGATGAATGTAATGTATCTCCTTTTTCCTTGCTAGTTCTTATTACTCCTGATTTATCAGCATCATCATTACTTTCACTTTTATCTCTAATATCATAGTCAACTCCATCAGTTACTGTTTTAATTTTAGAGTTGAGTAGTTTAACTCCTACTTCGACACCTTGAAATACTTTTTCAGATGTCTTGCTAACACCTCTTGTAGCCCTGGTAATCTCTTTAGAGTTATATTGATCTTTCATTAAGAAGCAACCCTTTCACTAGTCTCACACATCCTATATAGTGCTGTATCTTTAGAAACAGTATTACGGAAAGGTATTATGTTACCACCATAATAAATCAAGCCTTCGCCAGAATTTGAAGCGGTAATATATTCTTCCTCTTTCTCACTAATATTAAAGATTGAACTTATTAATTTTAAGTCGGTAGCATTTTGCTTTAGAATGACAGCAAATTCACTATTTCCTAGTATTTTACGACCATGTTTATTTGATAACACCTCTTCAATATTTTGCGTAATAATTGTTGGGAAACCAAAGAATTTACGGATTGTTTTATAGATTTTAGCGATATAAGATGCAGTATATTCTGTCTCCAATAAAATATGAAACTCATCAATGAAGATATGCGTATCGACTCCTCGTGCTTTATTTCTTGCAATGGTTTGCATAATATGCTCTAACACAACTAGGTACCCTGTTTTTCTCATACTTTCTTCTAGCTCACTCAAATCAAAATTTACTAAACGATTATGTAAATCAACATTTGTATCATGAGCGAAAGTATTTACTGATCCTAAAACATATCTTTCTAATACCGTAGCTAATGTATTTGCTTCTGATTCTGGTTGTTCTTGTAAACATGTATAAAAATCAATTAGTTTTGGATTTAAAATCTTAGTATTTAATAAAACGAGTCTTACACATCTATCAATGATTGATTTCAGCGTACCACTAGCATCACCAGCTACAGATTCACAGAAGGCAATCATATACTCAATCTTGTTACTTAATGCTCCTCTATCATCAAAATTAAGTGATGCATCATAATCTAAAGGATTGATTTTTGTATTAGAATTTGCACTAATCTTTACTGTTTGCCCTTTGAATTCATCGACAATTGGTGAATACTCCCCATTCAGATCTAGAATAATGATATTATCCTTTTGATACTTCAAGAAAATTTGCGATATTAACATCTTTACGGTGAAGGATTTACCAGCGCCTGATGTTGCAAGAACACAACCATTCCCATTTAATAATAATCTTCTATCTGCAAAGATACCATTTTTACTAACTTGATTCATACCATAAAACAAAGCATTTTTATGCATTAAATCTTTAGTGTTGAATGGCACATTTACAGCTGCAGCTTCACTAGTTAATGAACGCTGAATTGTTAACGAGTTATGGCCAATCGGTAATATATGCATTAACCCTTCCAATTGGCGCCAATGTAATGGGTCTACTTTAATAAGGTTTTCACTAGCAAGTTCAATAACACGATTTACATTTTCAACTAACTCATCATATGTATCTGCTTGTACACAGATCATAAAGTTAGTATCAAATATCTTTTTATCATTTTTTTGAAAATCATACTTCAATTGTTCTGCATCTGCAATATTTTCCTCTAAGTTTTCATCTTTGACATACTCATATGGAATTCATTGTTTTCCAGCTCGCTTTGCTTTCTCATATCTTTCTGTTTTCATTGAAGTCAACTTTTTCTTAATCTTCTTTATAGCTTTTCCAGAGTTTGTAGCAGAAATATCTAAAGTAGTAATTAGATCAATGTTTTGCATTGTAGTTAGCGAGTTATAGAAAACAGGTGTCATACTATTTGGGAGTTCACTCACATACATCAATTTAAAGAAATGATTATCAATAATCGAGAAATCATGATAACGAAAATCAATACTTTGTGGTGCTAAAACATCATAAATAGTTAAATCTGATTCCTTGGCCTTCTTAATATAATTAACCATATATGTCTGATTATCCTTATTAAGAAAGTTATGAATAAATTCTAAACGTTCTAATGTAGATACTCGACGTATATTTGACTTCAACTTTTTGAATTTCTCTTCAGCTTTAATTTGTAGGTTAACAAACGCTGTATTTGCTTCTTCAAAATTTTTAAACGCTCTAGATATAGTAATGCTTTTTCTTGTCTCCACAACAGAATTAATATTTGTATTAACACTATTTTTGATTAATTTATTAAACTCATTAACCAATTGTATATGTTGTGGATTGTTTCTCATCATAAAGTCTTTTTCAAAGTTCTCTTTCTTCAAGGGCTTTGATGTATCAACTACTTTAATCTTAACATTTTCTGGTAATGAGTTAAGATACCCTACCCAATCACTAAAAATATTCTCAATTGTCTCTTGTTGCGCTTTTGAGAAAGATATATCTGTATATTCAAGTTCAATAGAATACGTATTGTTATCATCTATTCTGAATGCACCTGTTTCTTCATCAAATTCTTTAAAAAAACAAGCCATCATTTGTTGGCTTGTTTTAGGTTTAAGGGTTTTACTTTTAGTCAATGTTTGCTTAATTGTTTTTGAAGTTGTTCTAGGCTTCTTAAATAGCTTAGTTGTTTGTTCTTGTTTTTTTGGTTTTCTTGAAAACAAACTTTTCAATTTATTTTTTTTACTCATAATTTGTTTTCTCCTTCTTTTTAAATTTAAATTTTTCTTTAACTAATCTCTTTAGTTTATAAAGCCTCTTTTGTTCTCGCTCCCATTGTAACTCTTTCTCTGTTTTATAACTAATTGGTTTTGCATAAGTAAAATAATTCCTAAAAATATTTTTAACAATTGTTTCCGCATTCATTCCCTGAATCTTTACAAAGCCCCAGGTAACGAAAGGAACTGAAGTAATAATAACTATCCAAGAAGCGTTATTATCACTCATAAGAGTTCTTAAATAGAAATATAATGGTATCTCTGTAACCATAATTAATATACTAGCTAATATTTGTCTAGCAGTTAGTCCAAAATAATATCTTGGTGTATAGTCATTTATATCTTTATGCACACGTGGTTCTATACTATCCATTTCTAAGCACCTCCTGTCAATTCTCTAGCTAATGTAGAAGAAGCAGCTATTGATATCGCTAATAACGAGTTGGCCATCAATAATCCTATTAACGTTCCTATCACACTTGTATTATCAGGATTATCAAAGCCCTGGATCATTACAGAATAGAAACTTACAAATAACAATATAATACATGCCTCCAGACTTAAAGCTACAAAATTCATAAAGAAACGTTTTCCAGCATTAGAGGTTTGTTCATTTGTTAATAGTGCGATTGGTAAAGCAGCTAAAGCTATCATCATAATAATTTTAAATGTTCTAAATAATACCTGGGCA
>JBKEBJ010000341.1:0-4590 GCA_047973105.1 Coprobacillaceae bacterium
TTATTACTATTATCAAGTATGATGATTGCAGGTGTTACTATTATGATTCCTCAATTTATCTTACTAAAAATGTGGCCACTAGCAGGTGGAAATAATATATTAGGACAAGGTGGATTCGGATTATTAAATACTTACTGGGCAATTATTTTACCCGGTGCCGCAGGAGCATTTGCAATCTTCATGATGAGACAGTTCTTTTTAAAAATGCCTGATGAATTGATGGAAAGTGCAAGAATTGATGGACTCTCAGAATTTGGAATTTATCGAAAAATATTCCTTCCATTATCTAAGCCGGCATTAACTACTTTAGCTTTAGTTACTTTCCAATCAGGATGGAACAGTTTTATGTGGCCATTAATAGTGTTGAGTAATAAGGATCTATACACAGTTCAATTAGGTTTAAGTCAGTTTGCGTTTTCAGTTACGAATCGAAACCCAGACTACGGTGCACTAATGGCAGGAAGTATTATAGCAATATTACCAATGCTTATTTTATTCCTATTTGGTAATAAATACTTCGTAGAAGGATTATCTTTCTCAGGAAGTAAGGAATAAAAGATTAATTAGCATCTATTAAGGATAGTGTAAGTCTAGTTGTCGAATTATTATGAAAGGGGCCTATGTTTACGCATAGGGTATATATAATGAAAAAATTATTTGGAATACTATCAATTTTTATGATTGGTTTAGTTGGATGTTCTTCAACACCAGCAGAAGCATCGACTGATGAGCCTTTAGTATTATGGGGAGGATTTAGTGGTGGAGAAGAAACTGCTATTAATCTCGTTATTGACGAATATAATAATACAAACGGGGATGCAAGAGATGTAGTATATGAATCTCAAGAAGACATTAACACTAAGTTGTTAACAGCAATGTCAACTGGGCAAGGACCAGATATCGTAATTTGGGATCGTGTTAACACAATTACTTACGCAAAACAAGATGCCTTTGTTGGCTTAGATGATTATATTTCAGCAAGTGATATGGACACAAGCGTATACTATCAAGAAGCATTTGATGAGATGAACATTGATGGAGTTCAATATGGGATTCCTATGACAGTAGATACACGTGTTCTTTTCTATAACAAGGATTTATTTGATGCAGCGGGGTTAGATTACCCAACAAATGAATGGACATGGGATGATATGTACAATGCAGCAACAGCATGTTCACAGACAGCAGATGGAAAACTTTCGGTAGCAGGTATGGATTTATCAGATGCGGGATTATTTAGTCAGTGGATTTACCAAGCAGGTGGAGAAATGGCTGATGAAGAGGCAATGACTATGTCGTTCAATTCTGAACAAGGTAAAGCAGTATTAAACGAATGGCAAAAATATTTAGATTCAGAAGCATATAAAAATGGATACATTGGTGGAGAAAATGGAATTCAAGATGCATTTGCTTCAAATAAAGTATGTATGAAGTTTGATGGGCCATGGGCATTAACTAGTTTATCTGAGCAAGGTACAAACTTTGGAACAATTACTGCACCAGAAGGGCCTGGTTCTATGAAATCAACTATCATTGGTGGGTTTGGTTTTGCAGTACCTACTACTACAGACGATGAGCAAGGAGCATTTGATTTCATTAACTGGTGGACAAATAGCCAAGAAGCAGCAGATATTTTCTTCGAAAATGCAGGACATTTACCAGCAAATACAGAAACAATTGAAAGTGAGGCAATTCAAAGTAATGAAAATGTAGGAACAATTACAGAACAACTTGATTACGCAGTTGCTAGACCACAAATTAGTGGTTATGGAGATGCTGAATACTTTGGATTAAAAGCTAACTTAGATAAATTTATGGCTGGAGAATTAACTGTTGAAGAAACATTAGAACAAGGAGAAGCTGACGCTAACCAGATGTTAAGTGAGGCGAATAAATAATATGAAGACGGTTGAATTAGCAAAAAAAGATTTAGAAAAATATATTGAAAGTGTATATTCAGCAATTGAGGATGAACATAAAGAGTCTTTTGTAAAGTGTTTTAAAAACACTTTACATACAACGATTGAATATGATGAGGAGAATGGAATAACAGAAATCTTAACTGGTGATATACCGGCAATGTGGAATCGAGATTCTGCAGTTCAAATTAGACCATTTTTAACAATAGTAAATGAGTCACCAGCAATGCAAGAATTGTTTAGAGGCTTAATTAAGAATTATACTGAACAAATTGATTTAGATCCTTATGCTAATGCTTTTAAGGTAAGCTCTTGTACAGAAGAGGGACATACAGATGATCTTACTGATATCAAAAATGGTGTATGGGAACGTAAGTTTGAGATAGATTCATTATGCTATCCAATTCAAATCGCATATTTATATTATGTTAACTCAAATGATGCAAGTGTGTTTAATGATGAATTTCTTAAGATGATGAAACAAATTATTTCAGTTTATAAAATTGAACAAAATCATGATGACAGTGATTATCGATTTAAACGTGTTAATGACTGGTTAATGTTTGAACACCCAGAAAAAATTAAATATGAAACATTAAGAAATAATGGTCTTGGAACTCCAGTTAAACCATGTGGATTAATATGGTCTGGATTCAGACCAAGTGACGATGCTTGCCAATTGCATTATCTAATCCCTTCAAATCAATTTGCAGTTGTTACAATGAGGTATATGCAAGAAATCTTAAACAAGTTTTATCCACAAGAAGCAGAATTTAAACAAGAAGTTAATTCATTAGCTACAATAGTTGATGAAGCAATTCAAAATTATGCGGTAATAGAAACTGAAAATTTTGGGAAAGTATATGCATATGAAGTTGATGGGTTAGGAAACAATCTACTTATGGATGATGCCAATGTACCTAGTTTACTGGCTTTACCTTACTTAGGTTATTGCAGTGAGAGCGATGAAGTGTATACTAATACAAGAAAGCTAATCTTATCTGTAGAAAATGAATTTTATTATAGTGGTAAGTTTGGTGATGGAATTGGAAGTCCACATACATCTGAGAATTATGCATGGCATATTTCAAATGGAATTAGAGGTCTTTCTACATCGAATTCAAGTGAAATTAATCGATGCTTACAAATGTATCTTGATACTGACTGCGGTTGCGGAATGTTTCATGAAGGTTATAATGTTGATAATCCAAAGGAATATACGCGTGAGTGGTTTAGTTGGTCAAACTCAATATATGTAGAATTAGTTTTAAAGAAAGCAGGAATTGAGGTTAAGAATGGAACTTTATAATAAAGCATACGAAGATTTATTAGTGCATTTCTGGGATGAAAAAAATGGTGTTTGTAAACAACATAGTGAACATTTTATTCTCCCAATGAAAGTAGATAGAGAAGAAGCGGGTGTATATAGCTATTGGTGGCATGCACACGAGTTAGATTATCTTGTGGATGTGTATTTAAGAACAAAATCGAAAGATACGTTAAAACTAATTAACAGTACAATTGTAAATAACATTAGATTAAATGGAAATACAATCAAAAATGACTTTTATGATGATATGCTATGGAATGGTTTAGCATTAGAACGTTTATATCGTGAAACTAGAGATATTGAACACAAGTCGTATTTAATGACACTGTGGGAAGATATTAAGTTAGGCTACAATGAATGGTGTGGAGGAGGAGTCGCGTGGCGTAAAGATATGCTATGGTATAAGAACACTCCAGCAAACTGCCCAGCAATAATACTAGCCTCCCGTATGTATAACCTGAATGGTAAAGAAAAAGATTTAAGGTTTGCGAAAAACGTATTTGATTGGCAAATTGAAAATTTATTTGATCACGAAACAGGATATGTAATCGATGGGATGAATAGAGAAAATGATATGAAAAAAGACATTGACTGGAAATTCACATATTGTCAAGGGGTCTTCATAGGAGCCTGTTTAGAAATGTATCAACAATTTGGGAATAAGAATTATCTGAAATATGCTAATATGACGATTGATAATTTAGATAAAATATTCTTGGATGAAAATAATATTTTAATTGATGAAGGTGCAGATGATATTGGATTATTCAAAGGAATACTAGCAAGGTATTTAGCTGAGTACCACTTAGCAACAGGATGTGAAAAATCATTAAGTGTTGTAAAAGATAATTATCTACTATTAGAAAAAGTAGTAGATAACCAAAATGGTTTATTCTCACGTGATTTCTATAGTTTAAAGTCAGAGGTAGAATTACCTGAGTATTTAAGTGCAGCAATATTAATTGAATCGTATCAAAATATTTTAAACAAATAAAATGAAATTGTAATGTTAATCACCTAAAAGTACTAGGAAACTAGTGCTTTATTAATTTTAAAGGTACTTTGTCAACTAGGGGGAAATAAATTATAAAATGCTCTATTAATTAGATCATTTTTCTATGTCCTACAGATAACTTCATATATTTTACCGTTCTTTCAAAATTTTTAAACTCATATGCATTTTTCTTACGAAGCTTTATGTGACCATTTAGCCCTTCTATAAGAGAGTGTCTAAAAACTCTTAACTAGAACGAAAGCGTATGCTTTTGTTCTTTTTTTGTAATTATGTACTTGAGAATTAGAGTTATAATATAGATATATTATTAAAGTTTATTTGGAGAA
>JBKEBJ010000354.1:0-7512 GCA_047973105.1 Coprobacillaceae bacterium
TATCGCATTATTATTATTTAGTAAAAAAGAAGGAGAACGTGAAGTAGCGAAACTTTCATTACCAATGGGAGTATTCAATATTAATGAGCCAATTACTTTTGGAGTTCCAATTGTATTAAACTCAGTATATTTTATTCCTTATATCTTTATACCAATTATCTTAACTTTAATTGGATACTTCGCTACAGTTGTTGGTTTTGCAGCACCAACAGTATTAGAAGTACCATGGATTGTACCACCAGTTATCTATGCTTTCTTAACAACAGGTGGAAATTTTGGGGCTGCTATTGTAGCCATAGTAAACTTAGTGATAGCTGTATTATTATGGTCAATCTTTGTTAAAATTGCGAATAAAGTAGAAGTTGAATAATATAAAAATAGCTTTCATTATAAGAATAGAATATAATTATATGTATTAAAAGAAAAAACATATTAAATACAAGTATATGTTTATTACATGAGGTAGGTGAAGATATGAGAAATTGGGGTTTATTTGTAGGGTGCTTTGGATTGTATATGATTATGTTAGCACCAACGTATAATACTGCGCCTTTAATGATTCTTTCTGGCCTGATTTTTATACTATTAGGAGTATATATGTATCGAAAAGGAGGCAAAAAGAAATGATGGAATTAAGTGAAGTATTAAACGTATCAAAAGAGCAGTTTTTCAATCAACTACTATATTCTGTTCAAATGGAAATACAAGATGTCACAAAACAAAAGATTAATATAGAAGATATTACGAGTGGTTTTTCTTACCGAAAACATATGAAAACAAAGGCAAAAACGTCGGGTGACGTAAAAGTGATAATTGATAAGGTTATTAAAAATGAACTTTATCGAATGTCAATTTCTACTACTCGTGGAAATACTATTGTTGAATATCATATAAAGGAATTGGATTCAAATCAAATTGAAGTAAGATATCTTGAGAATTTTGAGTCTGATAAAAAATCAATGGGTTGGAATTATAAACTCATGTCTTTCTTTTATGTGAAAAAAGGAAAGAAAAGAATTAGTGAAATGTTAAAATCAATGGAAACATACATTTTAGAGAATCAATAATATTTGAAATAGTAAAGTGCCTTTCCAATTTGAAACAAATACTATATAATTAAGTATAAGATTATAATTATATTGTCTAAATCAGGGAAGGTAGAATAATGCAACGACCAATCTATGTAAGAATCATTGATCAAATTAGAGATGAAATAAAAGTCTTGGATGTAAACTCTGCAATTCCTTCAGAAAGAGAATTAGCAGAGAAATATAATGCTAGTAGGATGACAGTTCGTAAGGCAGTCAATAAATTAGTAGAAGATGGATATTTATATCGTGATGGAAATAAAGGGACATTTGTTTCGAATCAGAAATTGCATAAAGATAGTCTTATTTCTAATGTGATGGAAGAATTAACATCACAAAATAATATGCGAATATTATATTACGATATTAAAAATGGAATTGCAGAAATAACGCAACGTTTAGAAATTCCGGTAGAGGAAAATTATGTTCGAATCGTTCGTTTAATAACACAGAATAACAATTCTATATCTATTGAAGAAATATATATCGTACATGGAATGTTAAAGAATCAAGATATGTCAGATGTTACTAAAGTGTTTGAATATAGTGAAACAATTCAAGCAGGCTCAATAAGACAGGTTTTTATTCCGATGGTTGTACCAGTAAAATACGCTAATTTACTGGAGTTAAAGATTGGTACTCCACTAATTATGATAGAAAGTACAATTCATACTAAAGCTGGTAGGGTTTATGCTTTTATCAGAAGTTATACCAATCCTAAAAACAAGGTAATTGAAATGACATTTTAAAATCCCTTAAAATATCAATTATCACATTATACTAAATACAAATAACTACGAAAAAACTACTTCCTCCTCGTTGGAAGTAGTTTTTCTATTTTCAGATATGAACTTTTTAGGTATAATAAAAAAGAACAATATTAATAAGGAGCTAATAATGAATACAATTATTAAACAAAAACTTAAAGATATAGAAAAACAAGAAAACGTTAAGATTATTTTAGCGATTGAATCAGGAAGTAGAGCATGGGGATTTGAATCACCAGATAGTGATTATGATGTTCGTTTCATTTATATTAGAGAAAAAGATTCTTATCTAAAACTAGAAGGGATTCGAGATGTAATCGAATGGCAATTAGATGATACTTTAGATATCAATGGTTGGGATATTCAAAAAGTATTGCGATTGTTATATAAATCCAATCCAACATTGTTAGAGTGGTGTAATTCTCCTATTGTTTATAAAGAAGAGAGTGAATTTAAATTACTTAAAAAATGTTTAGAAGAATGTTTCTCAAGACAAAAAGGAATGTATCATTATTTACATATGACAAAGAGAAACTACGATGAACTATGTAAAAAGAATCAAATAAAAGCTAAGAAATACTTTTATGTATTACGACCATTGTTAGCTGCGAAGTGGATTATTAATGAAAAAAGTATGGCCCCTGTAAAATTTGAAGTACTAGTAAATAGTCAATTAGAGGAGAATATGAAACCTATTGTTAATCAATTATTGAATATTAAAATGAATGCTCCAGAATTACATCTGATTAATCGTATTCCAGAACTTGATAAGTATATTGAGAATACGATGCAATGGATACAAGAAAATAGTAGTATAGAGGATAAACAAGTTTCTTAGGGAACATTAAATTCTTTATTTCTAGAATTATTGAAGGAAAATTAAGATGAATGAACGTGAGAAGATGATAAGTGGCGAAGTTTATAATCCAGTACATCCAAAATTGGTTTTAGATAGAGATAAAGCAAGTAGAATATGTACCAAATATAATAAAAAAACTTTTCATGAAATAAATATGAGAAATAGACTCTTAAAAAAGTTGATTCATACGAAAGGGAACTTCTGGGTAAAACCTCCATTTTATTGTGACTATGGTTATAATATTTATCTTGGTAAAGATGTTATGTTAAACTATGGATGTGTCTTATTAGATGTGTGCCCAATAACCATTGGGGATCATTCTTTAATTGGTCCCTATACACAACTTTACACTGCTTGTCATTCATTAGATGCAAATGAAAGAAAAAAGAATATGGATTTTGGAAAACCTATTACAATAGGAGATAATGTATGGATAGGTGGTAATTGTATAATTCTACCAGGAATTACAATTGGTGATAACACCGTTATTGGAGCTGGTTCAATTGTAACCAAGGATATTCCTAGTAATGTTATTGCTTTAGGAAATCCATGTAAAGTAATAAAAGACAATAAATAATTTGTAATGTATTGACCCTATACGTACTATATAGTTTTATTATTAATATAGTTTGGTATTTATCAATATAACAATTATAATAAAATTAATAAGATTAAAGATTAGGATAATGAATATGAAAAAAACAGTTATTGGTATTTTAGCTCATGTTGATGCTGGAAAGACAACGTTGTCAGAAAGCATGTTATATACATCAGGAAGCATTCGTAAAATGGGAAGAGTTGACCATGGAGATGCTTTTTTAGACTACGATGTTCAAGAAAGAACCAGAGGTATAACAATATTTTCTAAAGAAGCTAATTTCACTTGGAAAGATATTGAAATTACTTTAATTGATACACCAGGTCATGTTGATTTTTCAACAGAAATGGAAAGAACACTACAAATATTAGATTATGCGATTTTAGTAATTAATGCTTTGGATGGTGTACAAATACATACAAAAACTATTTGGAATCTGTTACGACATTATAAAATACCAACATTCATTTTTATTAATAAAATGGATATGAATCAAGTAGATAAGGAAGCGGTTAAAAGGTCATTAAAAAATGATTTGGATGAAGCCTGTATTGATTTTTCACAACCTTTAGATACTTTTTATGAACAAGTAGCTTTAATTGATGAGATGACGTTAGAGTATTATTTAGAACACAACGAAGTTACAAAGAAAATGATTGCTCAGGGAATAAAAAATCAAAAGATTGTTCCTTGTCATTTTGGTTCAGCTTTAAAAATGGAAGGTGTTGATACTTTTCTAGATAGTTTATCTACGTATATAATAGAGAAAGAATATCCAAAAGATTTTGGTGCAAGAGTATATAAGATTTCTCGTGATGAACAAGGGAATAAATTAACACATATGAAAATCATTGGTGGTCGTTTAAAAGTTAAATCAGTATTAAAGGATAATGAAAAAGTAGATCAAATTAGACAGTATTCAGGAAACAAATATGCAACTGTATCTGAAGTGTATGCAGGTGAGGTTTGTGCCATTAAAGGCTTACATAATATGTATCCTGGTGAAGGAATAGGGAATGCTTTGGATAAAATATCACCTGTTCTTTCTTCCTATTTATCATATCGTGTTATTTTACCAGATACCTGTGACGAATTTACAATGTTAAAGTACTTACAACAATTATCGCAAGAAGATCCGCAGTTACATATTCGCTATCAGGAACAATCCAAAGACATTTATATTCAACTTATGGGAGAAGTTCAAATAGAGGTTCTTAAAAACATCATCAAAAATCGATTTGATGTAGATATTTCATTTGATCATGGAAGTATTATTTATAAAGAAACAATCACTAATGCAGTAGAGGGGATAGGACATTATGAACCATTAAAGCATTATGCAGAAGTTCATCTATTATTAGAACCTGGAAAACATGGGAGTGGGTTACAATTCTATAGTAATTGTAAAGAAGATGATTTACATCGTAACTACCAAAGGTTAATACTTTCTCATTTAAAGGAAAAGGAACATATCGGAGTTTTAACAGGTTCGCCAATTACAGATATGAAGATTACATTATTGATTGGAAAGGCCCACCAAAAACATACGGAAGGAGGAGACTTTAGACAAGCTACATATCGGGCAGTTCGACAAGGATTAAAATCAACTGCTAGTATCCTTTTAGAACCACAGTACCAATTTCGTTTAGAAATTCCATCTGAGTATATGAGTAAAGCTATTTATGATATTGAACAAATGAAAGGTCAATTTATATTACCAGAGGATATAACTGAAACTATTATCATAGAGGGAACTGCTCCAGTATCGAAGATGCAAGATTATGCGACAATGGTTACTTCTTATACTAAGGGGAAAGGACGTTTATATTGTACTTTGAAAGGATATGAACCTTGTCATAATCAACAAGAAGTAATAGATGAAATAGCGTATAATAGTGAAAATGATATCGATAATCCAACTAGTTCTATTTTTTGTTCTCATGGAGCTGGATATGCAGTAACGTGGGATAAGGTTAGGGAGTATATGCATGTTGATAGTGGTTGTGGGAAACCTAAAAAAGCTATTATGAAATCTGAACTGAAACCATCAATAACGATAAGTGAAACAGAATTGGAAAATATCTTTACTCGTACTTATGGAAGTGCTAAACATCATAGTTTAAAGAGTACTCCAAAATCGAATACAGAAAATTCTAATGCAAAGGCTGTTTATCGTCCAGAATGTCTATTGGTAGATGGTTATAATGTTATTTATGCTTGGGAATCTTTAAAAACATTAGCGAAAGAAAATTTAGATGCTGCAAGGATGAAACTGATGGATGTTATGTGTAACTATCAAGGGTATAAACAAGCAATTGTAATTATTGTTTTTGATGCCTATAAAGTAAAAGGCAATCCAGGAACAGTAGAAAAATATGATAATATTTTTATTATTTATACTAAAGAAGCCCAAACTGCAGATGCTTATATTGAAAGAGTAACACATGAATTAGGTAATACATTTAACATTATCGTTGCGACTTCTGATGCTTTGGAACAAGTCATTGTTGTTGGAAGAGGTGCACGTCGTATTTCTTCAAGAGAATTGGAAATAGAAGTCGAATATATAAACCAACAACAAATAAAAGAATATGAAAGAAAGAATACGAAAGGACATAATTATTTATTAGAAGATATGAAATCTATAGATAAGTAAAAAATAATAATGGGAATTATAAAATATAAAGAGTTATCAACTATTCAACAAAATAAAAAAGGAATAACGCTATATTTAAGATTTACACCTACGATACATACTATTCAAAATAATATTCACAATTTTCCAATCTATTGTAGCTGTTGTCATAAAACATTACCTGATTTTTTTTGTCATATGGGTTCAAGGTATGGTCAAGTAGGTGATATTTGTTGTGATTATTGTGGTAAACTGATAAGTATTATTGACCATGATAATATTGTAGATGAAATATTTGTGAATGGATTAGCGATTCAACTTTCAAAAATATACAAAACGCAATGGGAATATTTTTCATATATCAAAGAAAATTTCACAATCGATTATAGGAATATTTTTAGAAATGAAAACGGTATTAGATTATAAGTCTTACAAGCGAAATTAGAGAGTTTACTAAATTTACATACAACAGGAAAATATCAATATATTACAGATGAAAGATTTACAATACTTCCGAGAGAAGTCAATCAATGGATTGAATTTTTAGAATTGATAGAATTTAAGAATTTATATATTGATAAAAAAGAATAACAAAAAACGTATTCAATGGAATACGTTTTAATATTTAAATATTCTTTAGGTGTTGCGCAGTTAAGGTGTTACTAGTTTGTACCATGGATAAGGGAGTTCCCTCAAATACAACCTGACCACCACGCAATCCACCTTCTGGTCCAATATCGATAATCCAATCACTTTGTTTTATGATATCTAGATTGTGTTCAATAATAATAACACTATTGCCTGTATCTACTAACTTATTAAATAAAATGAGTAGTTTTTCAATATCTGAGGGGTGTAACCCAGTAGTTGGTTCGTCTAATATATATATTTTTCCTTTCTTATGTAAGTGTTTTGCGAGCTTAATTCTTTGTCGTTCACCACCGGATAACGTAGATAATGGTTGTCCTAAAGTCATATATGATAAACCAACATCTTTTAACATTTGTAGTTTTTTAGTAAGCTTAATATCGTCAAAGAAAGTTAGTGCTTCATCTATTGTTAAAGATAAAACATCAACAATATTTTTATCTTTATAAGTATAAGTTAATGTTTGACTATGATATCGTTCCCCATGACAGGATTCACATTGATTAACTACAGGATCCATGTATACCAACTCCGTGACAATGACTCCTTTTCCTTTACATTTAGGACAGGCACCTTTTGAGTTAAAGCTAAAGTATCCTTTATCTACATGATTTTCTTTTGCGAATAAGGCACGTATATCATCAAAGATATTTAGGTAACTTACGGGTGTGGAACGTGTTGTTGCGAAGATAGGTGCTTGGTTAATCTGAATTACATCATCTTGATATTGTGAGGCAAAAACTTTAGAGATTAAAGTGCTTTTACCTGAACCAGCGACACCAGTTATTGTTGTAATAATACCTAGTGGAATATCTACAGAGATATTATTTAAATTATGCAAATTCACATCTATAATAGATGCATATTGAGTAGAAATGCGTGGTTTTTGTTTTATTGGAATAGTATACTTCATTGCC
>JBKEBJ010000396.1:0-9788 GCA_047973105.1 Coprobacillaceae bacterium
TGAAAGATGATAGAATTAATATTTTACGATTAGGAGCAATTACAAAGGAAATGTTAGACTAGGTTATCGATAGTGAAAATTGCGATTGAATGTTACCATGGTGGGATACGATAGAAAAAACTTATATTTGATGATTTAATAGCATTAGGATATGAAGTAAAAGATTTTGGGACACATGATGAAGAAAGTTGTGATTATCCAGATTTTGCAGGTGCAGCAGCGAAAGCTGTAGCAAGTGGGGAATGTGATAGAGGAATTGTTATTTGTGGTACAGGTATTGGTGTAAGTATTACTGCTAATAAAGTAAAAGGAATTCGTTGTGCATTAGTTCATGATACATTTAGTGCAAGAGCCACAAGAGAACATAATGATTCAAATATGATTGCGATGGGGCAAAGAGTAATTGGAGATGGATTAGCATTAGATATTATTCATACATGGCTGGCTACGGATTATGAAGGTGGTAGACATGATATACGTATTAAAAAAATGATGGCATATGAGGAGGAATAGTGATGAAAGATCCAAAAGTATTCGCAAGTGTAGAAAGAGAACTTCAAAGACAAAGAGATAATATTGAGTTAATCGCATCAGAGAATTTCGTCTCTGAAGCAGTATTAGAATTAGCTGGTTCAGTTTTGACAAATAAATATGCAGAGGGATATCCTGGAAAACGCTATTATGGAGGATGTCAATATGTAGACGAAGTAGAAACTTTAGCGAGAGATAGACTGTGTACTATTTATGGAGCGGAACATGCGGATGTTCAACCACATTCTGGTGCGCAAGCCAATACTGCAGTATACATGGCGTTATTAAATCATGGCGATGTAGTATTAGGAATGTCATTAGCAGATGGTGGACATTTAACACATGGTCATCCATTGAACTTTTCTGGAGTAAACTATGATTTTCATAGTTATGGGGTCAGTAAAGAAACAGAAACAATTGATTATGATGCCTTTAAAAAACAAGTATTGGAATTAAAACCAAAATTAGTTGTAGCAGGTGCTAGCGCATATGCTCGTACTATTGATTTTAAATTCATGGCAGAGTGTGCGCATGAAGTAGGAGCAATCTTTATGGTTGATATGGCTCATATTGCGGGACTAGTAGCGACAGGATTGCATCCTTCACCATTTCCATATGCAGATGTAGTTACAACAACAACGCATAAGACAATGCGAGGACCGCGTGGGGGAGCAATTATGTGTAAAGAAGAATACGCTGCTGCTATTGATCGTGCTGTTTTCCCTGGAATGCAAGGTGGACCATTAATGCATATTATTGCAGCGAAGGCACAATGCTTTTATGAAGTAATGCAACCAGAATTTAAAGACTATGCAAATCAGGTTATTAAAAATGCAAAAGCATTAGAATCATCATTAAAAGAAGAAGGATTCAGAATGGTTTCTGATGGAACAGATAATCATTTATTATTAATAGATGTTAAAGCAAGTTGTGGTATCTCAGGTAAAAAGGCAGAGAGACTATTAGATGAAATAAATATTACAGCGAATAAGAATGCCATACCTTTTGATACTGAAAAACCATTTAAGGCTAGTGGGATTCGAGTAGGGACACCTGCAATGACAACAAAAGGTTTTATGGAAGATGACTTCAAAGAAGTTGGAAAAATAATTGCATATCGTTTGAAAAACAAAGAAACTGATAGTATTAAAGAAGAATGTATTGCAAGAGTGGCTAAACTAACTAGTAAAGTAACAATGTATAAAGATATAAACTATAAATAGAGGAGATAATAATGGCAACAATTATACTAAATCATGCATTAATAGATCATAAATTAACAGTTATGAGAGATAAAAATACGAAAACAAATATTTTTAAACAAAACTTAGATGAAATCGCTATGTTAATGGCATATGAAGTAACAAAAAACTTACCATTAAAAGATGTTGAAGTAGAAACACCTTTAACAAAAATGACAGGAAAACAATTAGAAAAAGAGATTATTTTAGTTCCTATCTTACGTGCAGGACTAGGGCTAGTTGAAGGCTTTAGAGATATTATTCCAACTGCCAAAGTAGGACATATTGGAATGTATCGTGATGAGGAAACATTACAACCTTTAGAGTACTATGCCAGATTTCCAAAGAATCTAGCAACAGCAACGGTTCTTGTTGTAGACCCAATGTTAGCAACTGGTGGAAGTGCTATTGATGCAATTCAAAATATTAAAGCTAGAGGAGCTAATGATATTAAATTAGTTTGCTTAGTTGGAGCTCCTGAAGGTGTAAAAGCAATAGAAAAGCAATATCCGGAAGTAGATTTATACTTAGGAACATTAGATGAACGTTTGGATGAAAAAGGATATATTGTTCCAGGTCTAGGTGATGCTGGAGATAGATTATTTGGAACCGAATAAAAAAAGACTTACAAAGAAATTTTATTTGCATTACAATTGGGAATGCAGGTTATTGGAGCGTTTCTTGTTGCAGTATATGCAGGATTAAAAATAGATACATATTTTAATAGTAAACCAATCGCTATTTTAATATTATTATTCTTAGCCTTTGGCTATATTATAAAATTATTGTTAGGAGTTGGTAAGGATGATTGAAAAAAAGATATTAAATAATTCAATAACTATTTTTATAGTAGGGTTTATCTTACTAACTGTTATAGCAGTAATAACAAGTTTATATACGTTATTATCTGGATTTCTTTTAGGGTATATGATAGGGGTGTTAGCCTTTATAATAACTGTAAAGTTTACAGATATGGTCTTATTAATGCAAGACACTACAGCCAGATTAAGTAGTGTGATGTTTTTAATAAAAATGGCTATTTATGCAACAGGGATTATTTTAGCCATAAAATTACCAGATATTTTTCATATTATAACAGTTGTAATAGGGTATCTTATTATTAAAGTAACCATTTATATAACTGCTTATAAAAATAAAGGGGGTGAATGGAGTGCCTAATATTGTTATACAAACAGAACTGATATTTTCACTAATTATTATCGCTGGATTGTGCATATTTTTTGTGTATGCTGGAAATAAAATAAAGGCAGCCAATCCCTTAGAAAAACCAAAGGGATTAGTATTAGTTTGTGAAACAGGTGTAGAGATGATATATAACTATATGAAAACAATTATGCCTAGAAATTTTGAAAGAAGTTACTATCCATATTTTGCAATGATTTTTCTATATGTTGTAGTATCAAACTGGAGTGGTTTAATTGGATTTACTCCGCCAACATCTAGTTATTCAGTAACCTTAGCTATAACTTTAATTACCTTTGTATTAATACAACATCAAGCAATTAAAAAGAAAGGTGGATTAACCTATATTAAGGATATGATATGGCCACCAACGAATATATTTGGAGTATTAGCACCGTTAATATCTCTATCCATGCGTTTGTTTGGAAATATATTAAGTGGAAGTATTATTATGACATTAGTATATGGATTTACCAGTTGGTTATCGGGATTGTTGATCCCAATAGATTTCATAGGTCCATTTTTAGGAGGAATATTACATATTTATTTTGATATTTTCTCTGGAGCTATACAAACAGTAGTATTTGTGACTTTATCTAGTATATTTATCGCTATGGAAGCGGAGTAAACTAGTAAAGATATAAAAATTGAAAGAAACATTTAGGAGGAAGAAAAATGACAGATACAGGATTAATCGCAATCGCTGCAGCAATCGCAGTATGTGCAGGTTTAGGAACAGGAATTGGAGAAGGTATGGTAGCTGCTAAAGGAGTAGAAGCTGTAGGAAGAAACCCAGAGGCAGAAAGTAAAATTCGTACTACAATGATTTTAGGTATCGCATTAACAGAAACAGTTTCGATCTATGGATTATTAGTTTCATTAATCTTATTATTCGTATATTAATAAAAGAATCCATAAAGGAGGGTTAAGCATTGGATATAGATGTAGCAGGAAAACTCTTTCCAAATATTACAACTATCCTTGTACAGTTGGCTGCTACTGCTGTAATGCTATTTTTCTTTAAAAAGTTTTTGTGGATTCCTATTCAAGAATATTTTGCTAAAAGAGCAGAAAATATTGAAAGTAATATTAATGAAGCAAAACAAAGAAATGAAAAAGCAAAGCAGTTTGTAGAAGAAAGTGAAGAACAATCACGTAAAGCAGCAATAGAGTATCGCGACATTATTGGACAAGCAAGACAAGATGCAAATGGTGTGAAGGACAAAATTTTACAACAAGCACAAGCAGATGCTAAAGAAAAAATAGAACAAGCATCAAAAGAAATAGAAGCAGAAAAAGAAGCTGCGAAGGCTGATATGAAAGAAGAAATAGTGACTATAGCTATGGAGGTCGCTTCTAAAGTTGTGCATAAAGAATTAAGTGCCAAAGAAAATCAAGAATTGATTGAAGAATTCATTGAGGAAGTGGATAAATAATGGAAGCTATCGCTAGTAGATATGCAGAATCTTTATTTGATCTTGCAAAAGAGGAAAATCAAATAGAAGAATATGCAAAAGATATGAAATTATTACTAACACTATTTAATGAAGATAAAACACTTGTTCCTTTCTTTACACACGTATTGGTTGAAGATAATGCAAAATTAGAAATTATAGATACATGCTTTAAAAGTCAAATACAAGAATATGTATGTAATTTTTTAAAGTTATTAGTAAAGAAAAAAAGAATACGTTATATAAAACAAATATGTCAATCTTTTAACTCATTGTACAATGATTATTTTGGGATTGAAGAAGGTATATTATATACAAGTTTTGATATTTCTGAAAAAGAAGTAATGCGTATTCAAGAGGTTATTGGAAAGAAAGAAAATAAAAAAGTCAAATTAGAAGTTATTAAAGATACAGATTTAGTTGGTGGTATTAAAGTAGTATTGAATAATCGAGTATTTGATGGTTCAATTAAGAATCAATTAGAATTAATGAAAAGTGACTTGTTAAGAAAGTAGGTGAAGGTAGTGGGGCTTAGACCAGATGAAATTAGTTCCTTAATAAAAGAACAAATTAAACAGTATGATCAAGTATTAGAAATGAAAGATATTGGTACTGTTATTACTATAGGTGATGGTGTATCACTAATCCACGGATTAGAAGAAGCCATGCTAGGAGAGTTACTACTATTCCCTAATGATGTTTATGGAATGGTAATGGACCTAGAAGAAGATGCAGTAGGTGCAGTACTACTTGGTTCAGAGAGCACTATTAAAGAAGGTGACGAAGTAAAGCGAACAGGAAAAATCATTGAAGTACCTGTTGGTGATGAAATGTTAGGAAGAGTTGTTAATCCTTTAGGACAAGCAATTGATGGTCAAGGAGAAATTGTTACAAATAAAACGAGACCTATTGAAAAAGTAGCTAGTGGGGTTATGACAAGAAAGTCTGTTGATCAACCTTTACAAACAGGAATTACATCAGTAGATGCAATTATTCCAATTGGTAGAGGACAACGTGAATTAATCATTGGAGATAGACAAACAGGAAAAACAGCGATTGCTATTGATACAATTTTAAATCAAAAAGATCAAGATATTTATTGTATCTATGTAGCGATTGGACAGAAAAATTCAACAGTTGCACAGATTGTAGAAAAATTACGTCAAGGTGGCGCTTTAGATTATACAACAATTGTATCAGCAGGTGCATCAGAATTGGCACCTATTCAGTACATTGCACCCTATGCAGGTTGTGCGATTGCCGAAGAATGGTTAGAGAATGGTAAAGATGTACTTATAGTTTATGATGATTTATCAAAACATGCGGTAGCTTATCGTACATTATCATTGTTATTAAAACGACCACCAGGGCGTGAAGCATATCCTGGAGATGTATTCTATTTACATTCAAGATTATTAGAACGTGCATGTCGTTTAAATGATGAAAATGGTGGTGGTTCAATCACTGCATTACCTATCATTGAAACACAAGCAGGAGATATCTCAGCATACATTCCAACAAATGTAATCTCTATTACAGATGGACAAATATTCTTACAACAAGAATTATTCAACGCTGGATTTAGACCAGCAATTGATACTGGTTTATCAGTAAGTCGTGTTGGTTCTGCAGCACAAATTAAAGCAATGAAACAAGTATCAGGATCTTTAAAATTGGAGTTAGCTCAATATGCAGAAATGCAAGCTTTTGCCCAATTTGGATCAGATTTAGATGCTGCTACAAAAGCGACATTAGATCATGGTGAAAAAGTTCGTGAAGTGTTAAAGCAAGCACAGTATTCACCACGTAGTGTTGAACTACAAGTAGTAACATTATTTGCTTTAAAACACGGATTTACAAAAACAGTTGCAACAGAAGATATTACTAAGTTCATGAATGAACTAGTTGAAAATATGCAAATGAAAAATCCAGAATATATAGAAGAAATTAAAACACAAAAAGAAATTTCAGAAACACTAGAAAAAAATCTTAAAGATAGTATAGGTGCATTCGTTACACAATTTGAAAAAACAAATGTAAAGGGGTAATTGATTATGCCTGGAGGAATGCAAGAACTAAAAAGAAGAATTAAATCTATTGATTCTACTAAGAAGATTACAAGAGCGATGGAATTAGTTGCAACTTCTAAACTTCGTAAAACAAGAAATCAATTAGATGAATTAAAACCATATTATCAAAAGGTGAGAGAAACGGTAGCAGAGATTCTAGAAAGTAACAAAGGAATTGAGGATAGTACTTATTTATCTGTTCATACAAGTGATAAAGAAGTATATATTGTCATTGGTTCCAGTCTAGGATTATGTGGTGGATATAATGCTAATATATTCAAAGAAGCAGATATAAACATTCAATCCAATGATGTTGTCTATATTGTAGTTACTAAAACAACAGCACACTTTGCTAGAATAAATAAAGAAGTAAGAACAGATTTTGAATCGTTAAACACTTCTTTAGATTTCAAAGATGTTGTTAAGCTAGTAAATCAAGTTGCAGAAATGTATAGAAATAAAGAAGTATCTGCTATTAAGGTAGTATATACAGAATTTATTAATAATCTATCGTATGTACCTAAAGTAGCTACTTTGTTACCAGTAGATGTTAGTGAATTTGAAAATATTGAGATTAGTAAAAAAGATACTATTTTTGAACCTAATCCAGTAGAAGTATTAGATGCATTAATACCAATGTATTTACAAGGTGTTATCTATGGGTATTTAATTGAGTCAGTGACTAGTGAAAATGCTGCCAGAAGAACATCAATGGAGAATGCTACGGATAATGCCGAAGAATTAACAGAACAATTATTATTAAAATATAATCAAGCTAGGCAAACAGCGATAACAAATGAAATATCAGAAATTGTTGCTGGTGCCAATGCACAATAAGGAGGTGCAATATGACCCAAAATATAGGAAAAATAATTCGAGCAGTTGGACCTGTTATTGATATTCAGTTTAGCCAAGATAAAGACGTACCATCATTAAATACTGCCATTACTATTCAAAATGGTGAAGAAGAATTAGTTGTTGAAGTTGCACAACATATTGGTGATGACGTTGTTAGGTGTATAGCGATGGGACCTACAGACGGTATTATCAGAGGAAAAGAAGCAATTGATACAAAACAGCCAATCTCTGTACCAGTAGGGAATGAGACATTAGGAAGAATGTTTAATGTATTAGGAAATTCTATTGATGGTAAAGATAATTTGGATGCTAGTGTTACGAGAATGCCAATACACAGAAGTGCACCAACCTATGCGGAACAAAGAACAGAAACAGAAATATTAGAAACAGGTATTAAAGTAGTTGATTTAATTTGTCCGTTTATTAAAGGTGGAAAAATTGGATTATTTGGTGGAGCAGGAGTAGGAAAAACTGTATTAATTCAAGAGTTTATTAATAATAGTGCGACAGAGCATGGTGGATTATCAGTATTCGCTGGTGTTGGAGAACGTAGTCGTGAAGGAAACGATTTATATTATGAAATGAAAGAAAGTGGTGTATTAAATAAAACAACACTAGTCTTTGGACAAATGAACGAACCACCAGGAGCACGTTTACGTGTTGCCTTATCAGGATTAACAATGGCGGAATATTTCCGTGATGAAGAAGGGCAAGATGTATTATTGTTTATTGATAATATTTTCCGTTTCACACAAGCTGGTTCTGAGGTTTCAGCATTATTAGGGCGTGTTCCTTCACAAGCTGGATACCAACCAACATTAGCTACAGAAATGGGAGCCTTACAAGAACGTATTACATCAACTAAGAGAGGTTCAATTACTTCTGTACAAGCTGTATATGTACCAGCAGATGATTTAACAGATCCAGCACCTGCTACAACATTTGCGCATCTTGATGCAAAAGTAGTATTGGATCGTTCTATTGCTGCATTAGGAATCTATCCGGCAGTAGATCCATTAAATTCTTCATCAAGAGCTTTAGATCCATTAGTTGTAGGAAAGGAACATTATGAAGTTGCTCATGGTGTGCAACAAATACTACAACGTTTCCAAGAATTGCAAGACATTATTGCGATTTTAGGTATGGATGAATTAGGAGAAGATGATAAATTAACTGTAGCTCGTGCAAGACGTATCCGTAACTATTTATCACAACCATTTACTGTGGCGAGTCAGTTTACAGGAATGGATGGTAAATATGTGCGTGTAGAAGATACAATTCGAGGATTTAAAGAAATCTTAGACGGAAAACATGATACTTTACCAGAACAAGCATTTCATAATGTAGGTTCTATCGAAGAGGCTATAGAAAAGGCAAAAACATTAGAATAATGAAAACCTTTCACTTACAAATAGTTACTCCCAAAGGGATATATCGAGAAGTAGATGTAGAAATGTTGAATCTAAGAACTACAGGTGGACAAATAGGTATTTATGCAAATCATATTCCTTTAGCTAGTGCCATTGAGATATCAGAAATGAATTATATCGAAAATGGAAAACGTGAAATTTTTGCTATAGCTGGTGGCTTTGTTTATGTTAATGAAACAGAGACAACAATTATTGCGAATGCTATTGAATCTAAAGATGAAATAGATTTAAGAAGGGCTACTGAAGCTAAAGAAAGAGCTGAAAAATTGCTGGAAAATAAATCAGAAAATGTAGATACCTTAAGAGCAGAGATAGCTCTTAAAAAAGCATTAATGAGAATAAAAGTTAAACAGATGTAATTAAGAGTATTTATCATTTTATGATAGATACCCTTTTTTTTAATACTTAAAATTGGTATACTAAAAGAGTATATAAAAGGGAGAGTTATATGGAAAAGAAACAAATGTCATGGAAAGTAGTTATTGCATTATTAATACTTTTCTGGCCAATAGGCATTTATTTGTTATTTAAAAAAACATCAAATAGCAGAAAATCATTAGTACAGAAAAGAACGTTCAAAACTACTAAAAATATAGGAATAGGATTAATTATTTTTGGAGCACTATCAATTATTATGGTTTTAACTGGCAGTATGGAACATTCAGATACAAAAGAACCATATACAATAATGGAAATAGTTCCATTAAGTATATTTTTCATTGCTGGTGGTGGATATCTATTACAGTATAGTAATAAAATGGGTAATAGAGCGAAAAGAATGCAAACATATATATCAATAATTGTAAATCAAGAAGTGATAAATATTCGTGAAATTTCAAGTATTGTATCCCAAAGTGAAACGGTAGTTAGAGAGGATATACAATATATGATAGAACACCATTTCTTTGATGGGGCATATATAAATGAGTCAACAGGAGATATAGTACTAAAGAAAAAAGAATCGCTTATTCAACCTGAAACACAAACTAACATAAAAGCTAA
>JBKEBJ010000387.1:0-16134 GCA_047973105.1 Coprobacillaceae bacterium
TGGATTCATCTATGTGGATTGTGATGATTATGGAAAAGGGACATATAAGAGAAGTCCAAAGAAATCTTTTTATTGGTATAAGAAAGTAATTGAGAGTAATGGATCATGTCTATTTGAATAAAGTGAAGGAGTTTATCATTTGATAAACTCTTTTCAATTTTAGAAAGAAAAGAATTCTATCTTGAAAAAGTGACAAATTCCATGTAGTATAAGTCTATTGTATGGGGGAAATATATGAATTTAACACAAGATATGACAAAAGGAAATCCACTAAGAATTATCATTAAATTTGGAATTCCATTATTAATCGGCAACATGTTGCAACAAGTATATAATATGGTAGACAGTATTATTGTTGGAAAAGGAATTAGTGTAGATGCTTTAGCGGCTGTCGGGTCAACCGGATCAATTAACTTCTTAGTCTTGGGTTTTGTGATTGGATTGACACAAGGAGTGACGATATTAGTTGCTCAATACTTTGGCGCTAAAGATATAACAAGATTAAGAAAATCCATTACTATGTCAGCGTATTTAACAATATCATTGGGTGTATTAGTTACTATCTTTTCTTGTATATTCGCTAAGGATTTATTAGTATTTATGAATACTCCTAACAATATTTTAGATAATGCAACAAAATATATTCGTATTATCTTTGTGGGGACACTAATAACTTTTGCGTTTAATTTCTTTTCTGGAATTTTACGTGCTGTAGGTGATTCAAAAAGTCCATTAATCGCAATGATTATCTCTTTTTTTGTGAATGTTGTATTGGATGTACTATTTGTAATTAGTTTTGATATGGGAGTTGCAGGTGCTGCTTATGCGACTGTAATTGCCCAAGTTGTATCTGCAGGATACTGTTATTATCGTGTTTCTAATATTGAAGAATTAAAAATTAAAAGAGAAGATTGGAAATATGATCATTCATTGTTTAAAAAAACATTTAAGTTGAGTTTGCCAGTAGCTTTAATGAATGCAGTAACAGCAGTAGGCGTAATGGTATTACAGTACTTTGTGAATGGTTATGGCTCATTGTATGTAGCAGGATATACAGCTGGCTCAAAGATTGTGATACTATTAGAACAAATTAGTAATACATTTGGGTTCGCAATAGCGACCTTTGTTGGTCAAAACTTGGGGGCTAATAAAATAAAAAGAATTAAAGAAGGTGTAAACAAAACAGCAGTATTTATTATAGTCATTAATATTATTGTAGCTATTTTAATGTTTATATTTGGAAAATCTATTTTGTCATTAATGATTGATAAAGAAGAGATAGAAGTAATAAAAGTAGCTTATAATTATTTAGTTATTACATCATTATTTTTATGGACACTAGGTCTGTTATTTGTATACCGATGTTCATTACAATCAATGGGAGATACCCTTATCCCAATGATTTCTGGTATCATAGAATTTTTTGCAAGAATTATCGCAATTATAGTGCTCCCATCTATATTTGGTTTTAATGGTGTTGCATTTAGTGAAGCGGCCGCTTGGGTAGGAGCGACCATTTTATTAGCAGGTGCCTGTTACTATCGAATTCATAAATATCAAAACACTATAGAACAAGTATAATAAAAAACGCTCGAATTTTCGAACGTTTTTTATATTCATATTAATACAGTTCTATTTTACATCTTTGTTATAGAAATCTTTGTATAAACGAATTGCGTGGTCTAATACGCTATTAGCGTCTAATGTTGTATATTCTCCAAGTTCTATGCTTTCAATAGGATATTTTCCATCAAGTAATTTTTCTACTCTATCTTTATTTACAGGCATACTAACTAATAAAACATCAAACTTTCCAATTTCTTCTGAAATCATCGTTTCAGGAACAGACCAAACTTCTACATCAATACTTCTTTCTTTGGCAGCAACTTTAATTCTTTCTACTAACATTGTTGTAGAAATACCACCAATACAAGATAACATAAGTTTCATATAAATTCCTCCTTGTTCTATCATAGTATATCCAATACTATCAATTTATACACACATAGTACTCCTAAGAAAACGTAAATTCAAATGATTTGCTCAATGTTTTTTGAAATATAGTTGATTATTATTCAAGTATCTAATATAATTATTTAGGTCATACAAATATCTGACCCGGAAGTGGAGCGATTTAGATGGAAAAGAATTATGACGTTATTGTTGTTGGTGCAGGACCAGCAGGTATTATGGCTTGTTACGAGTTGTCGATAAAACAACCAGAGTTAAAAGTATTATTAGTAGATAAAGGACATGATGTTATGTATCGTCACTGTCCAATTAAAGAGAAGAAAATTAAATCTTGTCCAATTATTAAAGACAATGCACCAGGATGTTTACCTGCTTGTTCAATTACAGCTGGTTTTGGTGGTGCAGGAGCTTATTCAGATGGTAAATTTAATATTACTAGTGAATTTGGTGGTTGGTTAACAGATTATATGAATAATGATGAAGTAGAGAATATTATTGAATATGTAGATGGGTTATACTTAAAACATGGTGCTACTAAAGAAATAACAGACCCTACAACAGATAAAATTAAAGAAATCGAACACCGTGGTTACGCTGTCGGTTTAAAATTACTTCGTGCTAAGGTAAGACACTTAGGAACAGAAGAAAATTTACGTATTATGACAGAAATGTCTAACGAACTGAAAGAACACATAGATGCTGAATTTAAGACAACAGTAAAAGAAATTATTGTTGAAGATAAGGAAGCAAAAGGAATCGTATTAGAATCAGGACAAGAAATCTTTGCGAAAAAGATTGTTTTAGCACCTGGTAGGGACGGGTCTGCATGGTTAACAAAAGTACTAAAAGAACATGGAATCGGACTATATAATAACCAAGTAGATATTGGTGTACGTGTAGAAACAAGTAATATTGTTATGGAAGAAATAAATAAGAACTTATATGAAGGTAAGTTTGTTTATAATACAACTGTAGGAACAAAGGTTAGAACTTTTTGTTCAAACCCTTCAGGTCATGTAGTTGTTGAGAATCATTCAGGAACAATGTTAGCTAATGGACATGCATATCATGATCCTAAATTAGGAAGTAATAATACTAACTTTGCATTATTGGTATCACATACCTTTAGTGAACCATTCAATGAACCAAATGAGTTCGCACATGAAGTAAGTCGTTTAGCGAATAAATTATCTAATGGTAGTGTTATTGTTCAAAGATATGGAGATATTAAACGTGGACGTAGAACAACAGAAAAACGTTTAAAAGAAGGATATACAGTTCCAACATTACCGGAAGCTGTGCCAGGGGATTTAGGTTTAGTATTACCTTATAACACAATGAAATCAATTATTGAAATGATTGAGGCATTAGATAATGTAACACCTGGGATTGCGAATGAACATACATTATTGTATGGGGTAGAAGCTAAATTCTATTCAGCACGACCAAAGGTACGAGATGGATTTGAATGTGAGATTGATAATCTATATGTAGCAGGGGATGGTGCAGGATTAACAAGAGGTTTAGCACAAGCAGGCGCTAATGGAATTATAGTAGCTAGACACATTATAGAAAATATAAAAGAGCGATAAAACGCTCTTTTTAAGTATATGTATATGGAGGTTACAATGGAAAAGAGGATAAAAGAATACTTATATAGAGATAAAGCATTAAATAGTGAGCTTATTGTTGCACTTCAGGATGGTGGAGAAGTATTAGAATTTGATGAGGATGGAATTTTTATTAAATCAATAGATGATATTTATATGATATCTTGTACTAATGAAACAAAAGGAAAACAGTGGATTTATAGTATTGATAACTGCGATTTGTTTGTAACACACCAAGATATGTTTATAGAAGTCGCAAAACAACAGTTTAGTTTTAAAGAGAGAATGACGGTATTACAATCTATATATACTAAAAAGACAATTAATGTGTGTGAAAAAGAAGGTATCGAAATTAAAAAAATTGATGATACATACTTTGATATTGTAAAGAAGTATTACTCAACAGTTGTAGATGAGGAATATTTAAGAAAACAAATGAATCAAGCATTCTTCTTTGGTGCTTTTATGAAAGAAAAAATTGTTGGTTTTGTAGGTATTCATGAAGAAGGTAGTATTGGCTTTCTAGAAGTTCTACCTGAATACCAGGGATTAGGAATTGGTACATATTTAGAAACACATTTAATAGATCAGTTACTTAAAAGCAATAGAATCGTCTATGCTCAAATCAAAGTAGAAAATAAAGTGTCTATAAGATTACATGAAAAATTAGGTTTTACTACAAGTAAAGAACATATTACATGGTTAATGAAATGATAAAACTCCCTGAAAAAGGGAGTTTTATTTAGTATAAATACTAGCAGCTTGGTTGAGAATTGTTTTTGATGTAGACAAGGCAGTGAGTCCATCTCCATTCTCCACTATAATTGCGAAAGCAATAGGAGTAGAGGGGTTATCTGAAAAACCGACAAACCAGGAATGAGGGGCGCCATCTTCTACTTCAGCAGTACCAGTTTTAGCACATAGCTCTAGATCTGGGAAATTGTAATCACCATAATTACTAACTGTATTATTTCGCATTAATGATGTCAATTGTTCAGCAGTTGAGGAATCAACAACCTGTGTTCCATTATCCATCATACTATCGATAGTTGATGATATAAAATTACTACTATCAATATAATAAGGATTAACACTAGTACCTCCATTTGCGATAGCTCCAACATACATCATATATTGCATGGGGTTAACCATTGTTGTATATTGACCAATACCTGCCCAAGCTAAATTCACCTGTGCAGCATTAGTAACATCAAATTTACCAGCTGAGGTTTTTACCCCATTAATTGTATATGAAGAAGTAATACCAGCCTTACTTGCATATTCTTGTAAAGTACTTTCACCTAATTGTAATGATATTTCTGCAAATGCAGCATTACAAGAATTCGCTAGTGCTTCTTCAAAAGTTTGTGTCCCATGAGTACCAGTACAATTAATCCATTCACCATTAACTTCAGTTCCATGATTACAATAAAATGTTTGTGAATGAATATCACTGATTGTTTCTATCGCTGCTTGGGCAGTTACTAGTTTCATAATAGAACCAGGCACATATAATCCATTCATCACACGATTAATATAGACCCCATCATAAATATCTTGTGATAAATCAGGAGTATTATGAGGATCATAGGAAACCTTTGATACCATACATAGAATTTCACCAGTTTCATAATTATAAATACCAACAGCGCCATTATGATTCCCTAAAGCATCATAAGCAACAGCGGAAAGTTCAGCATTGATTGTTAAATTAATATTATTATTAGAATTATTAGCTCCATAAACGCCATTTAAAATATCATAACCTATTAATTTGTCTTTTTGTGAAGAAAGAACGCCAGTTGTAATATTATTTCCTTTATCACCAATAACATGTAAAGTGGCTTTACGAATAAGTGCATCATCAGCATAATGCAACCCAGTACTATCGGATTGTAGCAATTTTACTCCATCGGAAGAATAAACAGTTCCAGCAACAGTAAGTTCACCATTGTTATATATATTTTTATTAGAAGGATGAACTACCCATGTAGAAGCATTCATTCGATAGTCATTAAAGAAGATAGCTCCACAGAAAATGAAAAATGCGATTAAGATACTTAAATATTTGGCTCTTTTAGCAACACGATTCATATTTAATCCTCCTTAACAGCTACTGGAGTAGCTGCTTTATTCTTTTTAGGTCGAGCGTAATTTAAGGCAGCAGTAATAAAACTTAATAAGCCCCAACAACCAATCATACTCGAACCACCATTACTAATAAAAGGTAAGGTAACACCCGTAAACGGTAAAACATCAATAGCTCCAAAAATATTTAATGAAGATTGAATAATGAATAAAGACGCCGTAGCACAGGCAGCAATAACATAGTAAGATGATCTTGTAACACGATGACTACGAATAGCACTGATCATGAAGATTACATAAACACTAACAACTAATACAGCAATAATTAATCCCCATTCTTCTGTAATCATCGAAATAACGATATCACTATCAGCAGCATAAAGCGTTCTGGCTAATCCATTACCAGCTCCTAAACCTAACAAGCCCCCACTAGCAATCGCAATCAATGCTCTAGCTTGTTGAGAACCACTATCATAAATATGGGCCCATACGTTACGCCAAGTACTAAAACGTTGAACAATATAAGGTTTAAAGTTAAGTGCTAATAAACCACCAAGACCAGCAACAATGAAGGTCATAATGATTGCTTTTATATCTCCACTTGTCATGAACATTAAAACAATGAAGGTAAAAAAGAAAATCAAAGCAGTTCCAAAATCACCCATTAGAAATAATAGACCTACACATCCAACAGAGTAAATAATAAGATTTCTCAAATTTTTACTAGAGAATAACCATTCTAAAGTAGTACTACTCGCAAAAATGAAGAATACTTTTACTAATTCTGAAGGTTGAATAGTCAATGGGCCTAATCGAATCCAGTTAGTTTGGCCATTAATATTTGAACCAATAACTAAATTCAAACCTAATAACAAAATGGAAGCAATCGCTGCATAACGTCTTAGCTTCATAGTCTGATTAACATTCTTTAGAATAACACACAAGGAAGCATAGAAGCCAATACCAATAAAGAAAGAAATCAACTGTTTAAATAAATCACCAGGATTAGCACTAGAAACTATGCAAAAACCAATAGTTGTTAGGAAGAAAGCAGCAGCTTCTGCTCCTAAATTCTGAATTTTTAATACTTTCGCTAACCATTTAAAGATCCAAGGAGTAAAAAATAGTGCAACAAATGTAATTGTCAAATTGGTTAAATATTCAGCTTCTACTGTTAAGAATAATTGAATAAAAGCAAGAACTTGAAATATATTTAATAAACCAATTGCTTTATTATAACTACCTTCTTTTTTTCCAATAAAGTTAATTTTTTGTTTAAGTTTAGTAACAAAACTTTTTTCTTTGGCTTGTAAATCCTTCTCATATTGACGAGCATCAAAGAATGTTGAAGGAGTAAGTACAACAGTAGCCCCACCAAGAGTTAAAACATCACCCATAGCGATTAATGTATCTGGGGTATTTGGCTTACCATTTACTAAAACACCACCTTTAGACTTTGTATCTGTAATTTTCCAATACCCATTATCATTCATTGTTAGTACAGCATGTTGTCTGGAAATAAATGGGAAATTAATAACAACATCACAAGCTTTAGAACGACCGATTGTTACCTCATAATGAGTAATGGGAATTCTAAACTGGCCACTATTAATATCTAAATATGCAAGCAACTTATGTTGTTCTTGACGATATAACATTAAACGTTTTATTTCAATAAATAAAAGAAATACTAATAAAACAAAAACAAAACGTGCGGGTAATAAGTAATAGGTATGTAATAACTCTTCTATAAATTCCATATCATTACCACCTTCCTTTTGATTATTGTATATAAATGATATAAAAAAAACAAGTAATCTTACACTTTTAGGCTTTTTAAATACTCTAAAAACAGTTATAATGGTAAAAATGGAGGGGACTAGTATGGAAATAATTAGTGGAAAAGAAATATCAACAAAAATAAAGGAAGATTTAAAAAATAAAATAGAAGTTATAAAAAGTAAAAATGCTAGAATACCAAAGCTAGTAGTATTATTGGTTGGAGATAACCAAGCTAGTCAAACTTATGTAAAAAACAAAGAAAATGCCTGTAAATTAGTTGGAATGGAGTCAGAAGTACTAAGATATCCAGCAGATTTAACAGAAGAAGTGTTATTAGAAGAAATTAACAAATTAAATATAGATGCTGGTATTGACGGAATTTTAGTACAATTACCATTACCTAAACATATTAATGAAGAAAAAGTAATAAATACAATCCTTCCAGAAAAGGATGTCGATGGATTTCATCCAGATAATATTGCTAAGTTGTTTTTAGGACAAAAAGGGATGGTTCCTTGTACACCAAAAGGAATGATGATGATGTTAGATACGATTGGCTATAACTTAGAAGGAGAAGAAGTTGTAGTTGTAGGACGTAGTAATATAGTTGGAAAACCAGTAGCTTTATTATGTTTACAAAAAAATGCTACAGTTACAATGGCGCATTCTAGAACCAAAGATTTAAAAGAAGTATGTAGAAAAGCAGATGTATTAATTGCAGCTATAGGAAAACCAAAATTCTTTAATGAAGAGTATGTTAAAGAAGGAGCAGTAGTGTTAGATGTAGGGATTAATCGAGACGAAAATAATAAATTATGTGGAGATGTTGACTTTGACAGTGTGAAAGAAAAAGTTAGTGCAATTACACCTGTACCTGGAGGTATAGGACCAATGACAATAGCGATGTTAATGGAAAATACATTAGAAGCGTATCATCTTAGGGAGGAATAATAATGGAGTATAGCTTACATGATGTTGTAGAAATGAAAAAAGCACACCCTTGCAAGAAATCATTACATTGGGAAATTATTCGTATGGGTGCAGATATTAAAGTTAAATGCTTAGGATGTGGCGCAATTATTATGTTTACTAGAAGAGATTTTGAAAAAAGATTAAAAAAGATAATTAAGAAGCATGAATAAGATATATCTCTTTTATGTAGGAGGAAGCAAAAATGAAAGTAACGGTTTATGTAGCTAGTACATTCACAAAAGAGAATAGTGGTGGAAATAAAGCGGGAGTAGTCTTATTTGAAGAACAGCTTTCTAATAATCAAAAAATAAGTATCGCAAAAGAAATGAGCTTTTCAGAAACTGCGTTCGTTAGTAAATCAAATATTGCAGATTTCAAATTGGAATACTTTACACCAATAGAGGAGGTTCCATTGTGTGGACATGCAACTATTGGAACATTTGTTATATTAGATTTATTAAAGTATCTCAACAAAAGTAAATATAATATAGAAACAAAAAGTGGTGTTCTAGATATAATAATAGAAGGTGATACTATTTTTATGGAACAAGGCTTACCTCAATTTTACGACCAAATATCAATAGAAGAAATGTCGGGTTGTTTTGATATAAATAATGTAGAGAATAGTATGCCTACACAAATCGTTTCGACAGGTTTAAAAGATATTATAGTGCCTATTAAGAATGAAGAACTTTTATATAACCTACAACCAAATTTCTCAAATATTTATAAAATAAGTGAAGCGTATGATGTTGTTGGAATGCATTTGTTTACAATAGAAGGAACAAGGATAGTTTGTCGTAACTTTGCGCCAAGATATGATATTGATGAAGAAGCAGCGACAGGTACATCAAATTGTGCTTTAGCGGGTTATTTATTCAATAAGTTGAATATAAAGAAAGATAACTATATCTAACTATATCTTTGAACAAGGATACAATTTAAATTCCATATCTGAAATTATAGTTCGTATCCTTCAAAAAAACTCGGAAATTGATAAAATATTTGTCGGCGGAAAAGGCTATAGTACTGAACAAAAAGAAGTGAATATTTAAAAACATCCGCGAGGATGTTTTTGTTATATAGGAAATATTAGAATAAATGCTAAGTAAATTAAGATAGCTAATATAATAGCTATAAGAATATCCGATATAAAATGAACCCCAGCAATAAATCTAGAGATTGCAATCATAGAAGCAACGAAACATAAAATAACACCTACATAAGGATTGACCAATAAGCCAACTAAAGCAATAGCGAATGCACTAGCAGTATGTCGACTTGGTGCAGATTCACCAATTTTATTTTGAAATAAAGGCTGGATATTAAATATTTCATACGGCCTAGAACGATTCCATATTTTTCTTAGGATAGTAACAACTAGAAAAATTGTTATGGGGATAGAGATAATATAGAATACTAGATCTCGATTGAAAGCTAAAACATATATAATAAGTCCAACATAAGATATAGCAGTAATATAAGGCAATATCTTACAAATATAAATAATAACTCGTTCTTTATTTTTATTACTACGAACCCAATAAAGGATGGTAGTGTACATTTTTTCCAAAAGGATCACCTACTTATGAATTAATTTAGCACTAATTTAAAAGAAAGTAAATAATAAGTGTATGTTTTAATAAAAACTAAGTAGTACATATACAGTTAAAAAAGCAATGATACTATTAGTTTTGGATAATGAAGTAAATGTATTTGCTTTTTAGCTCTTTTTTCTATAAAATGAAATAGATTAGAGGAGTGATAAATTATGGCATTAACCGCAGGTATTGTCGGATTACCAAACGTAGGGAAATCAACATTGTTCAATGCAATTACAAATGCACAGGTCGAAGCCGCAAATTACCCATTTGCGACGATTGATCCTAATGTTGGTGTGGTAGAAGTACCAGACTATCGATTAGATAAATTGACAGAAATGGTACAACCGAAAAAAACAGTTCCTACAACATTTGAATTTACCGATATTGCAGGATTAGTAAAAGGTGCTTCTAGAGGAGAAGGCCTAGGTAATAAGTTTTTAGGAAACATTCGTGAAACGGATGCGATTTGTGAAGTTGTTCGTTGTTTTAGAGATAATGATGTTACGCATGTAGATGGAAATGTTGATCCTGTTCGTGACATTGAAACAATAAATTTAGAATTGATTTTTGCGGATTTAGAAACAGTAGAAAAACGTTTATCAAGAATAGATAAAAAAGCCAAAGCTGGAGATAAAGAAGCAAAAATAGAAGTAGATATATTGACTAAAATAAAAGAAGTATTAGAAACGAATAAACCAGCACGTATATTAGACTTTTCAAAAGAAGAATTAGTGTATGTAAAACAATATACATTATTAACTATGAAACCATTAATATATGTAGCTAACTTAGGAGAAGAGGATTTAGAAGACCCAACACAAAATCCTTATTATAACGAAGTGGTAGAGTTCGCCAAAACAGAAGGTAGCGATGTTGTCCCTATCTGTGCAAAAATAGAAAGTGAACTAGTTGGTTTAGAAAAAGAAGAAAAAGATGCATTTTTACAAGATTTAGGAATAGAAGAAAGTGGTTTAGATAAACTAATTAAAAAAGCATATTCTTTATTAGGACTATGCACTTTCTTTACAGTTGGAGTACAAGAAGTTCGTGCTTGGACATTTAAAGAAGGAATGTTGGCACCTGAAATGGCTGGAGTAATACATACAGATTTTCAAAGAGGTTTTATCAAAGCAGAAACATATAGCTATGATGATATTGTTGCATTAGGTAGCGAAGCTACTTTAAAAGAAGCGGGTAAAGTTCGCCAAGAAGGAAAACAATATGTTGGAAAAGATGGAGACATCATGTTATTCAAATTTAATGTGTAAAGGAGATAACAATGAAGCATAAAAAAAAAAAGAAAAAGGGAATAAAAGATTATTTACGCTTATTACTATTAACAATCTGTTTATGTGTATTTGTCTATTCAGGATATCAATTATTAAGTATTTTCTTAGAGTATGAAAACATCAATAGTTCATATGCAGGGTTGTTAGATGAGTACGTTGTTGAAGAAGACGGGTACCATATTATAAATTGGGAAGAGTTATTAGCGAGAAACCCGGATGTTATTGGTTGGATTCAAATTCCAGATACTAACATTGATTACCCAGTATTGCAAGGTGAAACCAACGATACATATTTACGCCATGATATTGATGGAAAATATTTAATTGCAGGATGTATCTTTGCGGATGCAGGACATGGAGCACCATTAGAAGAACCAAATACAATTATTTATGGACATAATATGAAAAATGATAGTATGTTCTCTGATTTATTAGAATATACGGACGATCCAAAGTTTGTAGAAAGCCATCCTACTGTTTATATGTATCTTCCGGATGGAACAGTAAGTAAATATAAAATAGTGAGTGCACATGAAGTTGATGCTAGAGAAGATGTTTACACATTAAATTTACCAAATCTAGATGATTATTATCAACATGTATTAGAAGGAAATGTCCTAAACGTACCATTTGAACAAGATAACTCACCAATGATTACTATGTCAACATGTAAAACATATGATGTAGAAGCAATGTCTAGAGTAGCTGTTCATGCCGTTTTAGAACAAAAAGGAATTAATCCAAAAGAAGAAAAAATGCAGTAATATATAGACGAATTAAGTAAAATATAGTATTCTTAAATACAGTGTTTAGTAGCGAGAAGAAAAAATTAAATTTTCACTCACCAACAACTACTAAATGCTAAACACAAGCGATCCTAGGTGCTTGTGTTTTTTTGTCATAAAGTGAAGTTATATGTTTATATATTATTGGCTATATCTATATTGCATAGGGAATACTTAAGATATAAATGTCGAAAAAATAAATAATAGTAACTTATTTGCAAATATAGTATACTAGAAAAGAAGGAATATACAGAGGTGAGAAGATTGAGCAGAAAAATATTGCCAGTCCTTTTATTAGGGATAGAAATAATCGCGTACATAATTATATCGGATTTTTTAGATATAAATGATGAGTTAATGATTAATTCAGGAATACTATACTTTTTATTTATGTTTATATATGGACATTATTCATTAAAAACAAATTTAATTTGGAATGAAATAAAGCAATTGTGTAAATCAAGTTTTTGTTTTTTTATTGCATTACTAGTGTTAGTTCCACATGCGACAGGATACGAAAGAAGATTAATATTAGCTGCTTTGGTAGCTTCAATGTTCTGTGTATCATTGTTTTTCACACGAACACTACGTGTAATATTTAGAAATCATTTCGCTCAACGAACATTGATAATTGGAATTGGAGCAGAAGCGGCAAGACTAGGTAAAATAACTAATAATAATCGTTTTGCCTTAACCAAAGTTATAGGATACATAAATGTTAATAATAATGCAGAGCTTGATGATATTCATCAAAATAATGTTGTTAAAGAAGAATGCAGAAACGCACTGGTGTTTCCTTATCACCAATTGGATATTGTTATTCGCAAAGAGAGAATTGATCAAGTAATGATAGCTGTTCCTGAAGCAACAAAGGAACAAGTAGATCATATTATGGAAGGGATTTACGATAGAGTGGAGTCTGTTAAATATCTTCCTAATGTTAATGGAACAATGACATTTAACTCAGAGATACAAGATTTCGATGGAATTTTATTAATTGCGACATCACATGATAAATTAAGTTTTTATGATCGAGCAATCAAAAGAGCTATTGATATAGTTGTTGGGTTATTAGGTGTAATATTATTATTACCTATAGGTATATATGTGAAGATTAAAACGTGGAGAAGTGGTGATCATAATCCAATCATTTTTACACAGGAACGTCTAGGAATGCATGGGAAATCAATAAAAATATATAAATTTCGATCAATGATTCCAGATGCAGAAGAAGTATTAGAAAAATTGATGAGTGAAAACGAAGAAATCCGTGATGAATATCTTCTTAATAAAAAATTAAAAAATGATCCTAGAGTTACAGAAGTTGGTGAATTTTTAAGGAAAACATCATTAGATGAATTCCCTCAATTTATAAATGTCTTAAAAGGCGAAATGAGTTTTGTTGGACCAAGACCATATTTGTTTAGGGAAATAGATGATATGGGTGTTTATTATGAATCAATTATTGAATGTAAACCAGGAATAACTGGTATGTGGCAAGCTAATGGACGAAGTGATGTTGGATTTGATGACCGCTGTAAACTAGATGATTATTATTATCGAAACTGGTCAATATGGCTAGATTTAACAATAATATATAAAACAATAAAATCGGTAGTATATGGAAAAGGATCGTTATAAATGAACAACAAAAGTTGTTCATTTATACTGATAACAAAAAGAGAAAACGTGAACTATTGGAACATAGACATCTTTTTATAATAATGATAGAATAGACATGATTTTAAATAAAGTGAGAAATTATAAGATTACTTAAAATATATATTAGAATATAGAAAAGAGGATAAACGAATGGCGAAAGTAAACATAGCTCAAATAGGCACATTCGATGTTGAAAATTATGGAGATTTATTATTTCCTATAGTCTTTGAAAATAAATTAAAAATGGCTTTTGAAGTGAAAGAATTTATGATTTTTTCTCCACTTGGAGGAAGAAAGCCGTTAGATAATAAAACATATGTTTATCCAATTGCAGAGTTAGAACAAATGCAAAAAAAGTTTAATTTTGATGCGTTTGTTATTGGTGGTGGTGATTTGATTAGATTAGATAAAGGAGTATCACCCACATATCCAGCAGTTTATAATATGGCCTTTCAACTTTGGCAAGAGCCTATAATGATTGCAAATCGTTATAACATTCCTGTTATCTTTAATTGTCCAGGAGTTCCTTTTCCATTTAAGGATGAGGAAAAGGAAATAGTTAAAGAATTATTAGAAACAGTAGATTATTGTAGTGTTCGAAATGAAAAGTCAAAAAAACACTTGGAAGATTGTGGTGTTAAAAATGTTATTGTTTCACCAGATACTATTATTAGAATTTTTGATGTTTATGATAAAGAAGAATTATCAAAATTTGAAAAATAAAATTAATGTTAGTAATGTGGATAAGTACATAATTCTACAACATAATCAGTACAATATTAATAATGAAGGTTATATTCAAGAGTTAAAAGAGTTTATTAGTCATGTGATAGAAGAGGAAAAGTATGAAATACTACTATTTCCTATTGGATATGTTCATGAAGATATAAAATTTTTAGAGAAGATAAATATTAACCATGAAAGTGTCCATGTCATCACTGAAAAATTGAACACATATGATATGTTAAGTGTAATCTCTTCTAGTGAAGGATACATAGGGACGAGTCTTCATGGACTTATAACTGCAAGCGCATATAATGTCCCTATTATGTCCATTAATACACCTAATCTTGTAAAAGTTCATGGGTATCTTGAGTTAATAGGGAAAGAAAATGTTGAAGCAAAAACTCTACAAGAAATGTACAATATATATGATAACTATTTTTTAACAGGATATAATGAAAAAATCGAAGTTACTCGAGAAAAAGTATCAGTACATTTTGATACTATGTTCAAACATATTTCTTCGGGAAGAAAGACTAGTAACAAGGAGTTATTAGAAATCGATATATTAAGTAAATTATTTGTATCAAATGAAACGAAGATTGATTTTAAGAATCAATTTATAGAGGCGAAAGTGTATTATTCCGAAACAGATGAATTCGATGAAACAAATTGTAAGTTAGTAAAATGGTATAAAGAAGAAAAATATACTCTTGAATTTAATATAGAATCTGCTAAGATGTTGAGAATAGACCCCATTGAAGGATATTATATAAAAATATCTAATATAGATATCTTCGTCGATGGTGAAAAAGTGGACTATATAATACCAGAGAATATAATGATTAATGATATTTGCTACATTAACTCTTTAGATCCACAAATTATTATAGTGTTTGATGATTGTATAAGGAATGGTAAATTAAATATTGTAATGGATATTCAAAAAGTAGCATATGGTGAAATACAAAGCGTAATTCATAGTCAAAATGAACAATTCAATCTAGAAATAAATGAATTAAGACAGCATATAAATGATTTAGAAATCGAATTAAATAAGACCATTCGTACAAAAATAAAGGAAAAATTAAGAAAACAATAGGTGATGTTATGAAAACAATGCAATATGATTTTATTGGAATAGAAGAGGCAAATATTTACGGAATAAATTATCCAAGAATTGTAGTTCTAGGTTCTATTTCGCTTGTTGATTACAAATTTATTTTAAAAGCCGATGATAAAGAGATACCATTTAATATAAGAATATATGCAAAGAAAGATGGTTTTTGTATTGAGGCGGATTTAAATAAAAGTATGAAAAATGTTTCTTTATATGTTGTTACATCTGATGAAGAAATGTTAGTATGCCAAAGAAACAATAGCTTTGGTGTAAGAGTTAAATCAAAATTGAGAAAACCAATTAAAAAAATAGGTAAAAAGATAAGCGGATTTTTTAAAAAAATAAAAGAATTATTTATATTAGTTGGAAAAGGAATTCGTTTATTATGGAGAGAGCACCATTTTATAGTACCTGTATCTATGTGGGGACATTATTGGCACAAATTAACAACAAAATTAAAAATACTAAAAGATGGTCATCCATTTTATGAAATATATAATCAACAAAACTATTTAAAATGGTTAAGTG
>JBKEBJ010000405.1:0-5171 GCA_047973105.1 Coprobacillaceae bacterium
TATAAAAGTGGCTATTCCATTTCTAAACATATAAATAATGGTTAAATCTTTTTTTATATTAATCATGTTGCACCTCAGTTATATCTTTCTCCATATTCATAGAAAAAATATATTCTTCTTCACCTTTACTTAAGATGACAACTACACTGATTTTTTTATCTTCAAATGCATCTTCACCATCATAAACATAGGTTCCATGATACTTAGTATTTACATACTCTTCAATAGTTCCAGAAACCTTTTTAAACACTACATAATTATCAATATCATTAACATCACCATTGTTATCTTTCATATATCGATATTCCATAGAAATAGTATCATAAGAATCAGCCATATCATATCCTGCAACCAATTTTCCTAATCGTAAAGTATTGTTAGATATACTCGCTGTTTCAATACGATATTCTTTAGACGCACTTTTTAGTGGTGTCATAGAAGTAATATCTAGAGGATATGTTATTTGGCTATCGTTATTTACTATTTTTATTTCAGCAGTAGTTATAGTTGCGAATTTTAACTTCTTATTTACTATTTCTTCTTCTGGTAAAACAAAGATTCCATTTTCTTCTAAAGTAATAGCATATTCCTTAACGACTTCTACTTCTTTACTACTATTGTTTGTATTAAATTTTATAGTTATTATAACATTTAATGTATCATTCATATTGGTATTAGGTAGCTTTTCTATTAGTTTATTACTATCCTTGATTTGAAGTATTGCATTTCCATAATTTGTAACCTTTTCATCTTGATATATCTCATAGTTTTCTAAAGTAAAGATTTCGGTATCTGCATTTGCGACAGCATCATAATATACTCTTTGATTATATGTATGAAAACTAAATAAATCATACATATAATATAGTGTTCCTAAAACAATTGTTGTAAAAATAATTGTTATAACTAACTGTTTATATTTATCTTTTTTCATATTCTCACCATCTTTATTATACATTATTTACTAATAATACCAAGTTTTTCTATACTCTTCTAGTCTTATATAAAAAACAAGATAGTTTTCTATCTTGTTATTCTAGTGGTTTTTGGTAAAAACCACCGTAAAAAGCTTCTGATGTTAATACATTTATAATTGCTTTATGATCGAACTCTAAAATTAAATCAGCAATATCTTGTACTTCATAGGCAGACACAACTGTATGTAACAAACTCATTTCTTCCCTACTATATCCACCATATCCATTCATTACAGATATACCATGACGATACTCAGCCACATATCCTTTAACAATTGACTTTGGATGTTTTGATGTGATTTGTAGTGTTACTCGTTTATATCGTTGATAGAAAGAGGAAATTGTTTTTGTTGATATAAATTGAAAAACAATAGAATATCCAGCATATATCCAACCAAAAATATAGCCAAAGATACACAAAATAATAGCATTAAAAATGAATACGTAATTCCAAATAGATTTTCCCATTCGATTGGATACATATAATGCAATAAAATCTGTTCCAGCCATAGAAGTATTTCCTTTTAAAGCAATAACAGAGGCTATACCGTATACACAACCACCAAAGCAGACATTCAATATAACATCATCAAACAAAGGAGGAAAATCACAAAAATGTAAAAAAATACTCATCATCATTACTTGACATAAGGAAGAAATAACAAACTTCTTACCAACTGATTTATAACATAAAATAGCTACAGGAATATTCAATGCAATAATTCCTAATGATGTCGGAAATCCACCACCATATAAAGAAGCAATTTTATCTATTAAAATAGCTACCCCTGTAAACCCACTAGAAAGTAAATTAGCGGGTTGAATAAATACTTTAATAACGTAGGTTTGTAGAAACGCAGAGACAATAACAGCTAATACAGTAATCGTATAACGAAACCATTTCTTTTTTCTCATCGTACTACTCCTATTAATTTTTCAACCAGCTCTTTAGATACCACATCATAGTCATTTTCATGTCCTACTGGTCCATAACAATAGTTTACACTTTTTCCAGATGTTGTAATATCATTCTTCCAATTTTTACATGAAGAATGGATATTTCTTATTTTTGTATATTCCATTAGTTCTTTTGTGTTTGTAGCGTTAATTCCACTACCTGCAAGAATTTCTATTTTATCACCGTATTCTTTTTGTAACAGCTTTAACATGTCTTTTCCTGCCATTGCAGTAGCTTGTAAACCACTAGTTAGTATTCGATTAACACCTATAGAAATCAATGTTTCTATACTTTGTATTGGATCGATTACACAATCGAATGCACGGTGAAAAACCATTTCTTTATCATAGGATTTAATCAATGAAATCATTTCTTTTGTTCTATCTATATCGATTGTTAAATCTGAAGATAGAAAGCCAAATGCAATTCCATCGGCCCCATTTTCCAATAATATTTTAGCATCCATTAACATTTGTTTATATTCAATTTCTGTATAATTAAATCCTGCTCCACGTGGTCTAACCATACATATTACTTTCATATCTGTTTTTTCTTTTGTTAATAATAAACTACCTATACTAGGTGTTAACCCACCTAAATGTAAAGCACTATTTAATTCTATTTGTTTTGCGCCACCAAGGTAAGCTTGCAGTGCATCCTCATAACTACCACAACATATTTCAATCATAAATTTCTAAGTCCTTTTTATTATATTTTTATAGACAATATGTCCTTTAACTATCTTAACATAACATACCTGAATTGTTCTGTCCAGAGAACAATCTCTATTCGATAATTTCCTATAATAAAAAGGATGCAGAGCACCCTTCAATTATTTTACTGTCACTAATTCTAAATAACTTGTAGCACCTTTTACTCCTGGTGTACCAGCAGTAATTAAGATTTGTTGTCCAGGTTCTACACCATTTTCTTTAGCAATGATTTCTGCATATTCAACTTGTTTAGCACGATCATCCATCGCTTTACATACTACACCTTTTACACCCCAGTTAAGAGCTAAAGATCTTGTAATTGGTTCATATGGAGTTGCAGCAATAACCATAGCTTCTGGACGATATCTAGAAACTTTTTTCGCTGTAAATCCACTTTCTGTAAATACAACAATAGCTTCAATGTTAAATTTAGAAGCAATTTCTGTTACTGACATACAAATAGCCTCTGATGTATCATCCGTAGCAGTTTCTACTGCTTTTCTGTGTAATGCATTGTAATCTAATGTTTCTTCTGTTTTTAAGGCAATTTTAGTCATTGTCATAACAGATTCTTCTGGATATTTACCTTGTGCAGATTCTCCAGATAACATGATTGCATCCGTACCATCATAAATAGCGTTTGCCACGTCACTTACTTCAGCACGAGTTGGTCTTGGGTTTTCTTGCATACTGTCTAACATTTGTGTTGCAGTAATTACGACCTTACCAACTGCTTTACATTTTTTAATTAATTTCTTTTGAATTAATGGTACATCTTCAGCTGGTACTTCTACCCCTAAATCTCCACGAGCAACCATAATACCATCGGCTACTTTTAAGATTTCATCCATATTATCGACACCTTCGTTATTTTCGATTTTAGCGATAATTTGAATTTCAGGACGACCATTTTCAACTAATAATTTTTTAACATCTAAAACGTCTTGTGCACGTCTTACAAATGATGCTGCAACAAAGTTAACTGCTTGTTTACAACCAAATGTAATATCAGCAATATCTTTTTCAGATAAATATTCGAATCCTAATTTAATTCCAGGAACATTAATTCCTCTTTTATTTTTCACAACACCATCATTTGCACAAACACAAACGATATCTGTACCTTCAACATGGTCAACTAATAATTCAACTTGACCATCGTTTACTAAGATGAAACCACCAGGTTTAACATCTTTGTATAATTCTTTATAAGAAATTGTAAATTTGTCACTTGTTCCTTCAATGTCTTCAACACAAATAGTAACAACTTGACCTTTTTTGAACTCTGTTTTTCCGCCAACAAAATCACCAGTTCTAATTTCTGGTCCCTTAGTATCTAATAAAATACCAACATTTTTATTTAACTCTTTACTTAATTTACGTACTGTTTCAATTCTTGCCCCATGTTCTTCGAAATCACCATGTGAAAAGTTTAAACGCATACAATTCATTCCTGCTAAGATTAATTTTCTTAACATCTTTTCATCTTCACTTGCTGGTCCAATCGTACATACAATACGCGTTTTCTTTTTTCGTTCTTTTTCTAAAACCATATCCTATCGTTTCCTCACCTTACCATTTATTTATATTAACGAAGCTTCATTGCATCTTCGTAAATACCAAAATCTGTTTTACGTTTATGTGATAATACTTCTGTAATTGATAACCCTTTAATTGTACCATTTACTTCACTAACACATAAACCACCTTTTCCTGCTTCTAATAATTCTACTGCAAATACACCCATACGAGAAGCTAATACACGATCTCTAGCAGAAGGTCTTCCACCTCTTTGCATATGTCCTAAAACATTTGCACGTGTTTCAAATCCTGTTGCTGCCTCAACTTTTTTAGCTAATTCATGAACATCTGTAATATGTTCCGTAATAACTACAAGAGCATGTGTTTTATCAGAGGCTTTTGATGCCTTTAATCTTTCGATTACTTTATTTTCATCATAGCCAATTTCACTAGTAATAATCATTTCAGCACCTGCACCAAGACCAGCATGAACTGCTAAATCACCACAAGTACGTCCCATTACTTCTAAGATTGTACAACGTTGATGTGAACTAGATGTATCTCTTAATCTATCTAATGCATCAACTACTGTATTTAATGCCGTATCGAATCCAATTGTAAAATCAGTGTCTGGAATATCATTATCAATCGTTCCAGGGATTCCAATACAATTCACACCCATTTCTGTTAATTTAAGAGCGCCATTAAAACTACCGTCTCCTCCAATAACAACAAGTGCTTCCATTCCTACTTATTTCATTTTTTCAATCGCTTGTTTTCTAATTTCTGGATCTTTAAATTCAGGAAAACGTGCTGATTTTAAGATAGTACCACCTAAATTAATAATGTTACGTGTACTATGACGGTCAAATTTAATAAATGAACCTTCATACAATCCCTTATATCCTAATTTTACTCCATAAACTTCAATACCCTTATTTAGGCATGTTCTCGCTACAGCTCTAACTGCAGCATTCATTCCAGGAGCATCTCCTCCTGATG
>JBKEBJ010000409.1:0-6521 GCA_047973105.1 Coprobacillaceae bacterium
GGTACTTGCAATATGTAGTTGACCACCGAGCCTTGTTTGTTTCTCATATAATATAACATCGTGTCCTTTTAAACCCGCAACTCTGGCAGCTTCTAATCCTGCTGGGCCACCACCAACAATAACAACTTTCTTCTTATGAGAAGTAGGAATAATTTCTCTTTGATATTCATATCCATTTTCTGCATTTAAAATACAACTAATAAATTGGCGATTTTGAATAGCGTCAGTACATCCTTTATTACACATAATACATAAACGAATATCTTCTGGGTGTCCTTGTTCTAATTTACAAACGAAATCCAGATCAGTTAATAAGCTTCTTCCTAGACCAATCATATCTACACTATTGGTGGCAACTAAGCTTTCTGCGTTTTGAGGAGTTACAATACGCCCAGCAGTAGATACTGGAATAGATACTACCTCTTTAATTTGTTTAGCGTACTTAATAAAGAAGGAGTATGGTTGACATCCCATTGCAGGAATTGTATCACCTAAATTACCCATATGATTAGCTTGACCAACATGAATCATATTAACACCTTCTTGTTCTAGTAATTTTGTAAGTTCTATAGCTTCATCGATAAATAGTCCCCCTTTACCTCTTTGAGGATTCATAGAAATAATAGGTAATTTGTAATCAATACAAATATTTGGTGCTCCTTCTTTTATCGCTTTTACAACTTCTAAAGCAAAACGAGTTCTATTTTCAAAAGATCCACCATAAATATCCTTTCTTTTATTGATGATAGTTGAAGCTAAAGAGCCAACCAAACGATCACCATGTATCTGAATAATATCAATGCCTGCTTTATAAGCACGAGCACTACATTCCTTAATTTTTACTAAAATATCTTGTAATTGTTCAATTGTTACTTCATTGATATAGTGTTGCATATCGTGATGTAGTTTAGCCCTCGCTGCTTGCATGTCCCCTTTTTTAAATAATGCAGAGATGGCATCGACATCATATTCAGGATGAAAAATCTGAATACCAATTTTACTACCATATTCATGAATAGCATCTGCAAGTTTTTGGTAAGTCTCAATTTGACCATCATGGAATAGTTTTGGGGTAGGGGATATAGTATTTACTGGTGCTACATCACCAATTACTATATAACCAACACCACCTTTGGCCAATCGCTTATAAAAGTTAAAACTTTGTTCTCCTATGGAACCGTCTCTTTCTTCATATCCAGTTGTTAATGGGGGAAACATAACTCTATTTTTTAATTCGATGTTTCCAACTTTTAATGTTTCTAATAGTTTCATTATTTACCACCACATATTATTAATTTTTGTTTGAAATAGAATCTCTTATTAATGAATAACACTTTCTCTCGTTAACTCCTATGATAAATACAATGCTTAGTATGATATCCTCCTTTCCATATGACTTTGTATAGGCTATATAAACTAATGATAACATATTACAATTGAATCAACATATCTAATCCTAAAATTGAGGTGTACAAATAGTTATAGAATGTAAAGTTAAAAATGGTATGTAGATATTTTTATATTTTTTTACAATAGAATATACCAAATTATAAAAAGTTATGATAATATAAAATAAATACACAGAATAAACGGAGTTTTGGAGTTTAATATCGTAATTGGAAGGTGGTTTATTGTCAGACAAATAATCTTTTTTTATGTAATGTTAGAGATATGAGAGGAGAAGCATTTTGAAAGATACTATACGACATTTGATAGATCCGATGGATTTATCCGTAGAAGAAACAAAAGATATTTTAGATTTAGCTAATAAAATTTTTGATAACAAAAATGCATACGACAATATTTGTCGCCGTAAAACATTAGCTACTTTGTTTTTTGAACCAAGTACAAGAACAAGATTATCCTTTGAGGCAGCAATGTTAGAATTGGGTGGAAGTGTTTTAGGTTTTTCTGATTCTGATTCATCAAGTGCAACTAAGGGTGAGAGTATTACAGATACCATTCAAACAGTATCTTGTTATAGCGATATTATAGCGATGCGACATCCTAAAGAAGGTGCTCCACTAGTTGCAACGAGAAGAGCAGAAGTACCAGTAATTAATGCTGGTGATGGTGGACACAATCATCCAACACAGACATTAACAGATTTATTAACTATTTTAAGAGAAAAAGGGCGTTTAGATAATCTTACTATTGGATTTTGTGGAGATTTAAAATTTGGACGAACTGTACATTCTCTAGTAAAAGCAATGTCACGATATAAAAATGTCAATTTCGTGTTTATTTCACCAACAGAATTAAAGATTCCCGAGTACATCAAAACAGATGTATTAGAGAGTAAGCAATTAGAATATCAAGAAGTAAATAAAATTGAAGATGTTATTGAGAAATTAGATATTATATATATGACAAGAGTTCAAAAAGAGCGTTTCTTTAATGAACAAGATTATATTCGTTTGAAAGATACATATATTTTGGATTTAAAGAAAATTGAAAATTCTAAACCAGATTTATCTATCTTGCACCCATTACCTCGTGTAAACGAAATTTCAACAGAGGTTGATGACGATTCACGTGCATGTTACTTTAGACAAGTACTAAATGGGAAATATGTCCGTATGGCATTAATTATTAAGTTACTAAACTTAGATAAGGAGAATGCATAATGAATATAGATAGTATAAGAAATGGAATTGTTTTAGACCATATTAGTGCTGGTACGGCAATGAAATTATATACAGTATTAGAATTAGATGATTTAGATTGTACAATTGCGATTATAAAAAATGTTAAGAGTCGTAAAATGGGTAAAAAAGATATCTTAAAAATAGATAGTGAATATGAAGTGGATTTAGATGTATTGGGGTATTTAGATCCTAATATCACAGTTAGTATTATCAGAGATGGTAAAACGGTAGAAAAGAAAAAATTAATGATGCCAAAAGAAATCATTAATGTTGAAAAGTGTAAGAATCCTAGATGTATTACATCGGTAGAAGAGGATTTAGAACATGTTTTCTATTTAGCGAATGAAGAGCATCATATATATCGCTGTGTTTATTGTGATAGTAGTGTAGAAAATAATACATAAGATAAAGCTATATCAGAGAAGTTTTAAACTAATCTGGTATAGTTTTTTTATTTTAGAGAAACATGACAGCTACTTTACAGGTTCTTTACATCGATATGATATTGTTTTGTTATAGATAAGGAGGAATTATGAAAGTATTAAAAAGAGCGTTATGGAATGTATGTAAAACCTATAAGAAAACAATATTAATGTTACTTGTAACAAGTGTAATTATGACCCTTATATTTTCTGGAATTGCACTACAATTTTCTGCAAAAGAAGCTACAAAGACAGCCCAAAAATCAGTTGGAGCAGAAGTGACTTTTTATCCAGATTACAATAAAATAATGCAAGCTAATATGGGCGCTGATATGGGCGATGCGAGAATAGTAGATGATAGCTTTATAGAGCGATTAAAAGAATCAAAATATGTAAAAGATGTAGGATATTCATTACAAGCATATGCTGCGTCAAAATATCATACAAGTATGACAGATGAATTCGCAAGTATGGGACAAGATCCCTTTGCGAAAATGAAAGATAGTTTTGATGGTGAAACCATCGAATTTATGACACCCACAATTTATATAATGTCTTTAGATAATCCAGATAAAAATGAAGATTTTGAATCAACGAAGGCTAAATTAATTGTGTGTGTATACCCAACAAAGAGTGATGCCAATAACCCAGTTATTGCATCTAAAATATTCTTGGAAAGAAATAATTTAAAAATTGGAGATGTTATAGAAATAACTGGTGGAGAAAGATGTGTAGATCCAATCAATGTGACTATTGTTGGGATGTTTGAAGCGCCAAAAGTAGATAAAACTAACAATTCATCAAATATGCAAAACATGCCAGATGAAGATATAAATGACTATTTATATAGTGATATAGAAACAACTAAAGAAATTTTAAATGTAGGAACTAATAATAGTGGAATTTGGGAAGGGATGCAGTATGAGAATGTAGACGTCACATTAACCTCAGGCAATGATCTAGAAAGTTTTATGTATGAATTTGAAACGGACATGGGCGATACATCATATATTAAGCTATCATCTGAACAAGCTGCAATATCAAAAACTCTATCTTCTATTGCGAATGTTGGAGAAGTGTCTAGTACAGTAGTTTTAATTACAACAATTGCAGCGATTATTATTCTAGGATTAATCATTCTATTATCATTACGTGATCGAAAATATGAGGTAGGGGTGTTATTATCACTTGGTGAAGGTAAACTGTCTCTAATCGTTCAAACCGTTATGGAATCCATATTCATTATGGTCATCGCTATTATGATATCTATCGTATCTAGTAATATGGTAGCGAATCAAATGCAAGAATATATGACTGTTGGGGAAGAAACGAAGGAAAGTTCTGTTTCTAATACAACAAATAATAATAGCTATTTTATTGGTGGGACAAAGGAAGAACCGGTAGAAGAGTCTAATGTAGATTTGGATATTAATGTTCTAGACGTAGATTTATTGTTACAAGGAACAATGATTGGATTAGGAATTGTTGTCATTGCTTCTACAATACCAATGTTGATTACTCTAAGAAAAGATCCAAAAACATTATTATTAGGAAGGGAATAACATGGAAACGATTTTAACAGGAAAACAAATCCAATTTTCATATGGAAATATACAAATATTAAAAGATATAAATATTCATTTTAGAAAAGGGAAAGTACACGCTATTATTGGTGCATCTGGAAGTGGGAAAACAACATTATTATCTATACTTTCAGGGATAAGTAGCTATAAAGAAGGTAGTATTTTATATAAGGGTAAGGAGTTATCAAAATTAAACCAATCTAAATATCGACAAGAAACGGGAATTATTTTTCAAAATTACAACCTTATATCGTATCTTAGTGCAATACAGAATATTATAGTAGCTATGGACATTGGTAAGATAAAAGGTCATAAACTAATGAAAGCTAAAGATTTATTAAGGCAAGTTGGTATTGAAGAAAAAGATTGGCATCGTCCAGCTGTGAAATTATCGGGTGGTCAACAACAAAGAGTAGCGATTGCTAGAGCTTTAGCTACAGATAGTGAAATTATCTTTGCGGATGAACCAACTGGTAATTTAGATAGTAAAACAGGACATGAAATCACAAAGCTATTATGCAATCTAGCAGTGCAACACAATAAATGCGTAATCTGTGTTACACATGATACACATTTCAAGAAAAAAGCAGATATTGTTTATGTATTAAAAGATGGTACAATAGAACAATAAATTATATTTAGGAGTGGGGAAAATGAAGTATCATATTTTAGTTGTAGAAGATGAAAAAGCTATTCAAAAAGCCATTATTGGCTTTTTAAAGCGTGAAGGATATGAAGTTGATTATGCAGATACTGGAGAACAAGCATTGTCATTAATAGAAAACAAAGAGTATCATCTTATTCTATTAGATATGATACTTCCAGGTATTGGTGGTGAAGAAGTATTAATAAAACTACGTAAACAAAAAAATACACCCGTTATGATTATTAGTGCATTAGGAGATGAACTCATTCAATTAGATGCATTTGAACAAAGGATAGATGATTATATTGTTAAACCATTTTCTATGAATATTCTATTATGTAAGATTGCTGCCTTATTATACAGAGTATATCCCGAAGAAACCAAGGTCGTAAGAAATCGTACAATTCGTTTAATAGTAAATAATTATGAAATATATGATGGAGATACTAAAATTGAATTGACAGTGAAGGAATTTGAATTACTACAAGTGTTATTATTGCATCAAGGAAGGGTATTCTCTAGAGAGGAGTTATATACTACAGTCTGGGGATACGATCATTTTGGAGATACAAGAACAATTGATGTACATATTGGAAATATCCGTAAGAAAACAAATATGAAAAATATTATTACGATTCCTGGAATTGGTTATAAGGTGGAAAAATAGATGAAGAAACTATCAATATATTGGAAGACAGTAGGTGTGTCCATTACTATAATTTTAATTACAGTAGCCAGTTTATTTCTATTAATTTCTATAGTAGCCCCTAATGTTACGCAAAGTATCCAACAAGAACAATTTGATAGCCAAGTATCAAATGTTGTTGAACTAGTAGAAAATAAAGGGATAGATAATAATGAATTGGATAGTTTTTTAGAAAATGGAATATATATTGAAATATATCATAAAGAAGAATTAGTTTATACTTCTTTTAAAGTACAGTTCAATCCTAATAATGAACATAACAAGGAAGGTGATAATGCAACATTTTATCCAGCAGAAGTAGATGATAATTCAGCGGTTGGTGTGTTTACAGAAAATACATTAGAACATGAAGAAGTCGTTCAATATAATAATGAAGAATTTCGAATAGAGATAACAAAGACAATTACTTTTACCGTTAATGATAGTTATAGTTTAATCAAGGTTATATTTCCATACTTTTTATTAGTTGGCTTAGTAGTGGCTATTATCCTTTCTGTATTATATGCACGTTTCTTT
>JBKEBJ010000410.1:0-3055 GCA_047973105.1 Coprobacillaceae bacterium
TATCCAGATATTCAAATATTCTTAAAAGTAGTAGATGATACTTATGTAACAATGTTAGAAGAGAATATAATTGATATGGCATTCATTTTAGATGTTCCTCTAGTAAACTCTTCAGTAAATACAATAGTAGAAATAAAAGAAGAAATCGGATTATTTTCAACTTTAGAACATTCTTTATCTAAGAAGAAAAAGGTAGTTTTAAATGATGTATCAAATATACCTATGTTATTAACTACAAAGGAATGTTGTTATCGAAAGTTATTTGAAGAAGAATTAAAACAAAAAGAAATAACACCCAAAATGATTTTAGAAACATCTAATTTACAAGCAATAAAAGAAATGACAATAAATGGGGTGGGAATATGTTTATTACCACAGTTAGCTGTAGAAAAAGAAATAGAGGAAAAGAAATTAATCAAACTAGCGTATACTACAAATTATAAGATATCATCACAACTAATAATGCATAAAGATAAATGGATATCACCAATATTGAAAAACTTTTTAGATATAATTAAAGTATTTAGTGAAGAATTTGAAAAATAGTATAGACATGTTAGAATAAGTAAATGTAGAAAATAAAATTTTATAATTATAAGGAGTGTATATATGAGTTGGGAAAATGATTCTGGAATACTTATATTTATGGGGATACTTATTGTTTTTATTATCTTTTGTGCTTTTATGGCAGTATGTTCAAATAAGAAACAAAAACAAAGAATAGAGGAAGGTTATGAAACATATAATGATCAACAACAAAGAAATACAAGAAATAGTAATTTGTTTGGAATTGGTTTTGTTATATTTTTAGGAATTATTTGGTTATCAAGCGCAATACTTATGTTAGTTTTATATAGTGGTGATAATATGTATGTAACGTTTTCTATCCCTAGGTTTATGTCACTACCATATGATGCACTTGGAATTACTGCAGGTGCAATAGTACAAATACTAATTAGTGGATGTATTATTATTGGTGGAATTCGTTCTTTTATCAAAGCTGTAAGAAGATAATTGAACGGTTATAGGAGGTGTTGTTGTTGAAATATACATCCGTGATGAAACAAGCAATTCAGTACATAGAAACACACTTATATGAAGATATAGGTTTATATGACGTTGCTGATGCAGTGGGATATTCCTATTATCATATGACTCGTTTATTTGCATCAAGCATTAAAGAATCAGTAGGGAGCTATATTAGAAAAAGAAGACTATACGAAGCATCTAAAAGGCTAATATATAGTGATGAAAAGATTATTACTATTGCTATGGATAGCGGTTTTGATTCTTCAGAAGCCTTTAGTAGAGCATTCAAACTAGTATATGGTGATAGTCCATCAAAGTATCGTAAAAATGGTTTACATCTAGTTTCTAAAGCGAAGAAAGCTATTGAAATTGACGATATATCTCATATTACTGAGAATATTGAATTAACACCTGAGATTGTATGTTTTGATCAAATAGATATTATGGGGATACGAGGCAATACTTCATTACATAATAATAAGGCCCCACAGTTATGGGCCGAGTATATGCGATTAACTAAAGATTGTTTAAAAGATAATGCAAAAGGATATAGTGTATGTGAAACAAATGAAGCAATCTATACTAAAGAGGATGAACTTAACTTTAGTATTATGATTGGTTCACCAATTAGTGATTACATTCAATCACCTGAAGGATTACATTTAAAAACAATGGTTGGTGGTAAATACGCAGTATTTACACACCATGGTAGTTTTGAAAAACTGCCAGTAACATATGATTATATTTGGGGGATTTGGGCTATGACTTCTAATGAATCTCTTGATGATCGTGAAGAATTTGAAATACATGAAAAAAACGATATTACAGGAATCGTTGTTAAAATATGTATACCAATAAAATAGAAACTATCATTCGATAGCTTCTATTTTTTTATAACTTCAAACGCATTACCAATAGGAATATCAATATTAATATTGATGATTTCTTGTTTGTCTATAAAGTTAGTCTCAAAATTGAACGTTCTCCATGTGTTTTCTTGTAAGCCACCCCAACAAATAGATACTTCTTTTTTAGTAACATCAAAAACAATACTTTTAGTTGTTCCAAAGAATTGTGGATACCAATGACAACATAATCCATCTGGGTATTTATTTAATAACAATGTTTGTAAATCTTCTTTAGAAAGAAGAGTATTTTCTTTGATATAGTTATCTATTGTTTGATATCGAATAATCGAATTTCTCATTGCGAAAGGAATATCTAATTCTGGAAGAACAGGATGATTGGTAGAATGTAGATATTGTTTGGCTGTATCTTTATCAATACGTTGATAAGCTTTGTTACCATCAATACATTCAAACAAGATAACAGTATCTAAAGAATCCGCAAGTAATAAATTCAAATTATAAGCAATGGGCATCTGTTTTAGTGTTTCTAGTGCTTCATCAACATTCTTACAATTTTCTAATAAAGAACGAATGACTGCCCAATATTGTAAACCTACAATTTTTGGTTCTTGTAATCCAGGAACTCCTTTACCAACTGGAAGACCACATGATGTTTGACTGATAGCTAAACCATATTCATTTATTCCATCACTCCTACCTAATTGAACAATACTACTTCCAATATGTGAATACTTACCAATGACATTTGTTTTACACAATGTAAAATCATCAAACTGATGAGAGAAATCAACATTTCTAGCTAGATATGTGTGCTCATCGTTTGATAAAGATGGAAGTATTGCTAATTGACTACAATTAGGAACTAAATATGTCATATAACAATATATAAGTTCTTCTTTTGGTATATTTAATGCATCACTATATCCTTGTAATTCATCATTCAATCCAGGACACCAAGTATCAAAAGTAGAAATCATATCTAATACTTGTTGTTTTGTGAAAGGGTCTGTAGAATTTATCTGTGTTTTTAATAATGCAGGTATTTGGGATATCTTTATACCTAATTGATATCCAATCTCATAGTTTGTACCTGTTAATTCTGTATAATTAATTGTTACTTTTTCCATATATTTTCTCCTTTTCTATGCTTCTATTGT
>JBKEBJ010000466.1:0-4027 GCA_047973105.1 Coprobacillaceae bacterium
AATATAAAACCAAATTACCATCCCTTAGGTTTCACATACGAGAAGAATGTCTTTGGTCCAATTGTAGAAAACAGAAGCTTAGATTCTATTCGCCAAAATTTAATGGAACCTAATTGTGATGGACCAGAAATAGTATATTCTATAGCGATGGATGTTGGAAATACCAAAGATAAACAAGCAATGCTAGATAGAAATTTATTGTATGGTGCAGTTACGTATGCAAAAGGAAAATTAGGTAAGGAACCAATTCGTTCACAAGGACATATTCACGCTATTTCTAAATCTTGTGGGATGTCTACTTGTGAGGTATATGAAATATGGAGTGGTTCAGCTTATATTTATATGCAAGAATCGGCTAAAGACAATCCAGGACGTTGTTATGCAGTATTGGCTAATGTAGGAGATGTGGTTATCGTTCCGCCAGGATGGGCGCATTGTACTATTAGTGCTAATACTAATGAAAACTTAACTTTTGGAGCATGGTGTGTTCGTGACTATGGCTTTGATTATAAAGATGTTCGAGCACATAAAGGGGTTGCTTGGTTTCCTATTGTAGAAGATAATGACATTCATTTTATTCGAAACACTAATTATGAAATGTCTAAATGTATTATTAAGAAACCACGTCAATATACAGAATTTAATATAGAAAAAGGAAAATCAATTTATCAACAATTTGTAGAGAATCCAGATACTTTCTTATTTGTTTCAAAACCACAAATCGCAGGTGATAAATGGGTAGATTTTATTCCTTAAAGGAGAAGTTATGAAAATTATAGATCCAGAAGTAATACATGATATTTATGATGGAGTCATCGAAGGAAAAAATGTTCAAACATATAAAAAACCATTTAATGAAGTCAAAAACTTATATAAAGATATAAGTAATATAAAAGAAGATGCAAAAATGTATACAGTTTACTCTTATGAAAAGGGTAACCCTAAACAAAAAGGAAATTTAATGTGGGGATTAACCATTTTAGAGCCAGTATACATTAATGATGAATGTAATATGACGCGAGGACATTTTCATGAAGACAAAGACTGTGTAGAATTCTATTTTGGAATTCAAGGAGAAGGGCTACTAGTCTTAATGGATGAACATGGAGAGACTTGGGCTGAAAAAGTATATAAAGGATCACTTCACTATATCGATGGAAAAATAGCACATCGTTTGGTAAATGTAGGAGATGAATCTTTAAAAGTTGGTGCATGTTGGCCAAATACAGCTGGTCATGACTATGCGAGTATCGAAAAAAAAGAATTTTCATATCGAATATTCAGGAAAAATAAAAAATTAGTATTTGAAAAAAGGTAGGTAGTTAAATTGAAATATTTAAATAGAAAATCAAACTATAATAAACATCCAGAAACAAAGATAACGGGATATGATAAGGATGCTTATGCAGGTTATAAAGATATTATTAAAACTATAAAAACAAAATTAGGGAGTAAACAATGCATTGTTATAGATTGTTATCCTGGGGTTGATGAACAAGAGGTTTTAACTACTTTTGAAAAAGAATTGCAACCAAAAAATATTATTAATAGTGAAGATATATTTTATGATAGTGATACTTTAAACCAATTAATGGATACCCATTTAACTGAGGATAGAGTACGAGGTGTCATGTATTATGGGGATATTTTAGATTTTATTGACAAGAATAAATTGAAAAAATATCAAGATAGTATAAGAAATAGTAATGGTTTGACTTTGATTTATGGTTTTGGTGCTAGTTTAATTACTATGGGGGATGTATTAGTATATGTGGATATGACCCGTTGGGAAATACAATTACGTTATCGAGATGGAATGCCTAACTTTAAACAAACTAATTATGATGAAGATGTTTTAAAGAAAAATAAACGTGGTTATTTTATTGAATGGCGTATTGCGGATAAACATAAACAAAAACTTTATGACGCTATTGATTTCTATTTAGATACAAATACAAAAAATAAACCTAAGATGGTAACAGGAAAAGCTTTTAGAGAAGGCTTGAAACAATTAGTAAAACAACCATTTCGCTTAGTACCTTACTTTGATCCTGGGGTTTGGGGTGGTCAATGGATGAAAGAAGTTTGTGATTTACCACCAGAAAAAGAAAACTATGCTTGGAGCTTTGATGGAGTTCCCGAAGAAAATAGTTTATATTTACGATATGGTAATATTGTTTTAGAAACACCTGCAATGAATCTTGTGAAATATCAACCCAAAGAACTACTTGGTGAGAAAAATTGTGCTCGTTTTGGTTCTGAGTTTCCAATCCGTTTTGATTTCTTAGATACTATGCAAGGACAAAACCTTAGTTTACAAGTGCATCCAACAGTCGAGTATATTAAATCAAAATTTGGAATGCCATATACGCAAAATGAAAGCTATTATATATTAGATGCAGGAACAAACGGTGGTGTTTATTTAGGAATGAAAGATGACGCTGATGAAAAAGAGATGATAAGTGATTTAAAAGAATCACAAAGTGGAAAATCTTTCAACGCAGATAAGTACATTAATCTTTTTCCGGCGAATAAACATGATCATTTCTTAATTCCAGCCGGTACTATTCATTGTTCAACAGCTGAATGTATGGTTTTAGAAATAAGTGCTACACCTTATATTTTCACGTTCAAACTATGGGATTGGGATCGCGTTGGTCTAGATGGACTACCAAGACCAATCCATATTGAAGATGGTGAAAAAGTAATTGATTATACTAGAAGAACAAAATGGGTCAAAGATAATCTTGTAAACTGCTTTAGTACAATTCATAAAGACTGTGATTATGAAGAAGTTCAAACAGGATTGCATGCATTAGAATTCATTGAGACAAGAGTTATTACTTCTAAAAAAAGTACGATTCATAAAACAAATAATGGTGTTACTATGCTTAACTTAGTAGATGGAAGTAATGCAAAAATTGAAAGTCCAACCAATGCATTTTCACCATATATTGTTCATTATGCAGAAACCTTTATTATTCCTGCGGATATAGAAGAATATATGATTACACCAGTAATAGAAAATGAAGAAATAAAAGTATTGAAAGCTTATGTCCGTTATTAAACTCCCAGAAGATAATCATAAACGCATGTATATAAATATTAAAAAGACAATGGTTCTAATTATGAGTATTATTATAGTAGCGATTGGAAGCTCTCTTACTTTAAAAGCAGCGGTAGGATTAGGGGCACTTGAAGCTTTAGGGCAATCCCTTCATGATATTTCAAAAATACCAGTAGGTACATGTGGAATGATACTTAATTTCATTTGTATTGGATTACAAATTGTAATTTTAAAAAGAAGTTTTAAGTATACGCAATTACTACAAATCCCATTAAACATACTACTTGGATTCATTGTTAATATTTTTATCTATGATGTATTATCAACAATAACTATTAATTCATATATATTAAATATTATTATATTATTGATTGGTTATCTTATTTGTGCTTTCTCCATAGGTGCACTTATTGCATTGGATATAGTGACATTTTCTTTAGAAGCAACCTGCCTAGCAATTTCTGATTTGTTAAAGAAAGAATTTTATATTGTCCGCCAAGTAGTAGATGGTATTCTAATTATAATTTGTATTATATTATCATTGCTTTATGATATACCTATAAGTGTTAGAGAAGGGACTATTATTGGAATGATAGTTTTAGCTCCAATAACACAATACGCTATTAAAATGTGGACTGTTTTATTGAAAAAAATAGATATTATAGAGTGTATTTAGTAAAAAGGAGTATGAAAATATTCCTTTTTTATATTATAAAATACTGTAATCTTATAATTCGGTTTTTTTCGACATCGACTTCATTGTATTATCTATATGATGTAATATCTAGAAATATGGAGGAATACATAAATGAAAAATAAATATTTCTTTAGAAGAAAAGAAATAATGATATTAGTTGCAGTATCATTTTTACTAATTATATATAATATATTTCAAGTTAATGCAAGTTATGGTGATGTTCTTCTATCAGGAAGTGATTGGTTACAAGGTAATGGCGTAGA
>JBKEBJ010000038.1:0-3512 GCA_047973105.1 Coprobacillaceae bacterium
AAGAGAATGAATTTAAAGAAATATTAAAGAACTCATTATCTGAAGTGCTTTTTATAGGAGATGGTGCAATTAAAATAAGTTTTGATAAATCTGTTTCTGACTATCCTATTCTAGAGTTCTATTCTGGTGATCAAATTGATTTTGTATATAAACGTGGTCGTTTTCAAGAAACTATTTTTAAAAACGAGCATACCTACAAGGGCAAAAAGTATATGCATTATGAAAGATACGGATTTGGATACATTAAGAATGAACTAAAAGAACTACCAAGTAATAGAGTGGTAGAATTGCATTCTATACCTGAAACAGCTGGATTGGCTGACTTTTTCTATGGTGGATACTCAGAAGATAGTGAAGGTAATATGCTGACACGTGGTGCATTTAACATGTCTATACCTATTATGCTATCTAAAAGTGTTAAATATAAAAATCGTGGTTCTTCAATATTTGATGGTAAGATATCAGATTTTGATGCGCTTGATGAAGTAGTAAGCCAATGGATGGATGCTATTAGAAATGGACGAGCTAACAGATATATTCCAGAGGATCTAATTCCAAGAACTAAGGAACAAGGTGAATTAATAAAACCAAATCCATTTGATAACAATTTCATTAAGGTTAAAGGTACAATGTCAGAAAATGAAGATAATAAGATTCAGGTAACACAACCTACAATACCATCAGAGAATTACTTAGAGTCATATGTTACATATCTTGATTTATGTTTGCAGGGTTTAATTAGTCCAAGTACTTTAGGGATTGATACAAAGAAGTTAGATAATGCTGAAGCACAAAGAGAGAAGGAGAAAACAACACTTCATATGCGTGGGAATATTGTCTCAATGTTAGAGAAGGTAATTCCACGTATTGCACAATCAAGTATTTGGGCAACCAAAGCATATGAAGGAAAATCAATTAATCCAAAGCTTACAGTTACAGTTGATTTTGGAGAGTATGCAAATCCATCGTTTGAAGCAGTTGTTGAAACGGTATCTAAAGCTAGACCAGGTAGTCCTATAATGTCAGTTGAAGAGAGTGTGGAAGCAATGTATGGTGATTCTAAAGATGATGATGAGAAGGCTATAGAAGTTAAACGTCTAAAAGAAGAGCAAGGATTATTAGAAGTAGAAGAACCAACTGTTACTTCATTTGATGGTGAGAATGATGATATATTAGAAGTGGATAACGTTATAAATGAACCACAAGAAGAATAATGATCAACTGAATACTTTAACTTCAATTGAACAACAAAGACAACAAGCAACCGCTAATGGTTACAGTTTAAAAGATATTTTTGTTGAAATGGAACTGGAGCTTGTAGCTTCTCTTAAAAGAAATCTTAAGCGCCATTTGAATGATGAAGTAAAAGAAGGATTTGCTTGGGAGATGTGGCAGAAATCATCGCTACGTGATATAGAACGTTTCAGGAAAGAAAATAAAGCTATTATAGGTACGTTCTCAAAAAATATACAAAGTACTATTGATGAAGTATTAACAGATACATATGACAACCAGCTATCTAGAAAAGATGACGCTGGTTTTTCTTATCCAAAAACAAATAAAGGTTTATTACTACCTGGAACACACCCACCGCAAGAAAAGCATTTCTTTGGTGTGAATGACAAGAAAATGAAAGTCTTGATCAACGAAATGCAAAGTAGCTTTAAGAAGGTTCAAAGTGCAGTGTATCGTAAAGCTGAAGATATCTATAAAAGGACAATCTTTAATGAATCTATAAAGTTAAATGCAGGTACTGTTACTTTGCCTAAAGCAATAGATCAAGCTGTAGATAAATTCCTTGAGCAAGGGATCAACTGTATACAATATGCAGATAAAAGAATGGTTAATGTTGCTACTTATGCAGAAATGGCTTTGCGCACTGCTTCCCAGAGAGCTAAATTTTTAGCTGATGGAAGTAAAAGAGCAGAACAGAAGGTTTATACTGTCGTTGTTTCTTCTCATGCTAATACGTGTGAAAAATGCCTACCGTGGCAATCAAAAGTTTTAATTGATGATGTATTTAGTAATATATCAAAAATAGAAGCTGAAAAACTTTCAAGAGATACAGGATATAAATTGCTATCTGAAGCAATTGCTAAAGGATTATTGCATCCCAATTGTCGACATCTAATCATGACATTTTACCCTGGTATTTCTAGGCTACCAAAAGCAGTTGATGAAGAGCTTGCATTGAAGAATTATAAAGCAGAACAAAAACAACGTGAATTGGAGAATAAAATCCGTAAAGCTAAAAGAAAGGTTCAGGGCTATGTGGATGATTATGATATAAAGCAAGCTAAAAAGGACCTACGTGATTTACAAAAGCAATTACGAGAACATTTAGCTGAGAATACTCAATTACGAAGAAATCCATCACGTGAAAAAATATATCTGAAGGAGGTGAAACAATGACAAAAGTAAGATGTATAGTTGACTATTACGATACGACATTAGAAAAATATATCCTTAAAGATGAAATATTTGATGTTGATAAGAAACGACTGGAAAAGTTAGATAGATATGGTGTTGTAGAAGTAGTAGAAGAAAAAATGAAAAATAAAGGTAATAAGAAAGCAGATTATGAATAACTGCTTTTTATTTTGTCCAATCACGATAAGACAACAAAAACTGTGCGTGGTTCAAAGAACTAGGGAGACACCCAAATAAACAGGAGGAAGAAAAATGATAAGCAAGATTAAATACCCATTGAATTTACAACTTTTTGCGGATGGTGATCCAGTAGGAGGGAATCAGGATCCAATACCACCAGCTGTACCAACACCACCAACACCGCCTACACCACAAATTGACTATGACGAGTTAGGTAATGCGGTAGCAAAAGGGGTAAGTCAAAAGGAAAATGCAATTCTTAAAGATTATTTTAAACGTCAAGGGCTAAGTGAAGAAGAAGCACAACAAGCAATGGCAACGTTTAAGACAACTAAAGCAGAAGAAGCAACAAACAAAGAAAAAGAGCTTCAAAAAATTATTGATGAAAATAAGTGTTTAAAAGAACAGGCTCTTAATAGTGATATTGCAACTTGTGCTTTAGGGCAAGGGATACCAAATGAAAAGGCACCTTTTGTATTGAAGTTAATTGACCGTGAAGGTCTTACAAAAGAAGATGGGACAACAGATGCTGAAAAACTAAAAACAGCAATTGAAGAATTATTGAAAGTATTTCCAGAGTTAAAACCTAATGCGCAAAATCCTAATGGATTTCAACAAATAGGAGCTCCTGGGAATGATCAGAACAATCCAAATGCAAAGATTGCTCTAGCATCAGCCTTCGGAAATAAAAATTAATTAGAAAGAAGGTATAAAAATGGCAGTATATGATTATGCAGAACAATTCATGCGTGAATTAGAAAGAAAATATCAAAGAGAAATGACTTCTCACTTTTTAGAAGGTTCAAATCCACACGTGAAGTTTATCAGTGCACAAACAATTAAATTACCAAAAATGACAGTAAGTGGATATAAGGATCACAATAGAAACTCAATGTCATTCA
>JBKEBJ010000051.1:0-6491 GCA_047973105.1 Coprobacillaceae bacterium
CTAATTTCCAATATATTGAGTCAGAACTTGATAGACGTGGAATTAAGTATTGTAAGATTACGGGGCAAACTCCAAAACAAAAGCGTTTTGAAATGGTTGATAGTTTTAACAACGATGATACGCCGGTATTCTTAATAAGCTTAAAAGCAGGAGGAACTGGATTAAATATAACGGGAGCAGATACTGTCATTCATTATGATCCGTGGTGGAACACGGCTGTTGAAAGCCAAGCCACGGATCGTGTACACCGTATGGGACAAACAAAGAATGTATTTGTATACAAACTTATTTGTGAGAAAACAATTGAAGAACAAATAGTTAAACTTCAAGAACAAAAAAGAAAACTATCTGAAAGTTTACTTGACTCGGATAGTATTAAATCAAGTTCTTTAACAAAAGACGAAGTATTGTCACTACTGTAAATGCAAAGTGTGTCTAAACTAAGATTAATATTTATAGGAATATAACATAAAAAAAAGAGATTACAAGACTTTAATTAGTCAAGTAATCTCTTTTTCTATACTTAGTGTTTAAATTGATGGGTTTAGCTTCCATTATTGCTAAGTCATATTCGTCTGGTATGAATATTTGTTCAATTACAGGATTTAAAAGAAGAAGAATGGCTCCTCTTTTATCTCCATAACTTAAGTATAGTTTATATTTATGGAAATTAGTATATACTTTTGAATTTAAATACAAGTTGTATATTTGTGTTTACTTTTGAAATTAATTACTTATCATATATTAGAAAATAAAAGCATTAAAACGGTAATATGTTTAGTTTACAGTACTATATTAAATCGAGGTGTTTGAATTGTGTTATTAGCATTGTAGTTTTATATTATTTTTGATTAGATAACAGATTATAAATATGTGGTTTACAAACTAAGTAGTATTCTTTTGGCATACTATACTCATGAGAGGATATATCAGCAAAATGTAATGTTGATACTTCATCAATAATATACTCTAGGTTATCGTTGTTTTCTTTTAGCTTAAGTGATGTATAAATAGGATTTACAATATTATATTTTTCCAAAATTTTGTACTCGGTGGGATTTAAAGTCGTATAGTAAGAGTCTGTTATAATTGTCATATTAACAAGATTATTGTCCAACATTAAGATTCTTTTGTTACTAGAGTTAGTATATGAAAAGTATGGTGTATTATTAAATTTAGACATGCTTTCCAATAATGCCAATGATAATTCATCATGTTCATTTGAAAGTATAATATTTGGACAACTGATTAATAAGTTTGGAAAATATGTTAACAGCAATTTATTATAATTGATTGAAATTAATGTATTACCACCTTGAGATTTATCTAAATTAATAATTGCCGTTGACTCTAAGTTAACAATTGCAAGTTGAAATACTCTACGTGAGCATTGATATAGGTTAGCTAATTTATTATATGAAATTAACTTTGTATCTAGTGGTGTGGTTAGTATTTCCTTTATTATTATTTCTAGTGCATTTTCATTAGTCATAGGACTCCCAATAGCCTTTTATAGAATTATAACATGTATACTTTGTTTCTAAGTTGTAAATAAATTTCCGGATTTATAACTGTATCCATTGGCGTACAGTGTTAATATTTAGTTGTATCCTAATGAATACAAAAGGGGTATTGTGTCAAGTTTTTATTTTATACAAAGTGTGACATTTTCACAGGTTAAATGTTGCTATGATGAAATTGTGGAGATGAGGTGATGATGAACGATTTAGAAATGAAAATTCAAGAGTATATGATAGATAATGATATTACAAACTTAACAGTTAAGCAAATTGCAAATAACTTATTTGTTTCACGTGCCTTGGTTTATAAAGTAATAAAAAAGATGGGATTTAATACTTTAAGTGAATTTAGGCAAAAACAAGAGCAACAGCTAAGACGGAACTTTATTTACAACCACAATATAGTTGAGCGTGATTTAAAAACCGTTAAGCAATTAATTGAAAATATAGATACATTCAATATTGTTTATGTTATTGGTTTTCATGGAACTGAAATTGTTGTTAAATATTTTGTGCGTCAATTAATCAATCTTGGTAAGCTTGCAATCTGTATAACTGATAAGTACCAGTTAATGTCTATATTACGGATAGTTACAGATGAAGACCTATTTATTGGCTTGTCAAATACAGGGCTTGATGAAGCAACAATAAGATTGTTCAGAGATATTGACCATCAGAAGTATGTCATTACGCAATACATGTCACCGGTATATGAAACAAGTGAGCTCAGAATTGGGGTTAAAGATGACATTAGTAATGTGTCCACACGTTTTGAGAGGGAAACATCAGTTGAGTTAATGATAGTTATGCAATATATCTTAATTGAATATCGAAACTTTAAACTGATAAGGAAACCAGAGGAGGATTAATGAAAATATTATTAGTATGTAATGCAGGGATGTCAACAAGTCTAATTGTTGAAAAGATGAAGGAGTACTCACAAGGTAACGATATTATTGAGGCTCACCCAGTTACTTATTTAAAGGATCATGTTACAGAGTGGGATATAGTGCTTATTGGCCCACAAATTCGATATAAAGAGAAAGAAGTACAAAAAATATGTGAAAAGCATGGAAAAATATCAGGATTAATAGATATGATAGATTATGGTCAGGGCAATGGACAAAATATTTATAATGCGGCACAGAAGTTATATAAGGAGCATTATGAATAAAATCAGTGATAAAATCAATAATTGGATTATGAGAATTTCAGAACCATTAATTAGATTTTCTGAGTTAGATTCAATTTCAGCAATTCAAGAAGCTTTAGTTGCATGTGTTCCAATTATTGTAATCGGAAGTTTCTTTTTAATATTTGGGGTATTAGGTTCTCCAAGTATTGGAGCTTCTGGAGAGTCAACGCTGAAGTTCTTAGAACCATATAGCGCCAACTTCTTTGGGATGAATGATTTATTGATGAACTTTTTAGCACTATACGTAGGTGTAGCATTGGCACTAACATATTCTAAAAAGAAGGGAATAGATCCAATATCAGGGGTTTTATTAGGAGTTTCTTTCTTCTTTGTATTTAATATTGGAGCAGTTGAAGATGGAATGATTTCCGTAGCAAATTTTTCAGCTACGGGATTATTCAGTACAATGGTAACTACAATTGTGGCTTTAAACATTTATCAGTTTTTAGTAAACAAGAATATAACTATTAAATTACCAAAGGAAGTACCACCAAATGTAGGTGCAGCCTTTACATCATTGATTCCCTATTTGATAGTACTATCTATTGCTTGGGTAATCAGATCATTATTAGATATTGATATTGTAGCTTTATCAACAACGTTTTTAACACCATACTTAGATGCAGCTGATAATATTTTCTCTTATACATTTAGAGAGTTCATGACCAATCTGTTATGGGCTGTAGGGTTACATGGAGATAATATGTTCGCAGCACCAATTTTTAGTCCATTTGAAACTATGTGGTTAGCTGATAACGCCCAAGCAGTTCAAAATGGTGTTGCGGGTACAGATTTACCACATATTATGACTTATAATGGAATTGATAGAATGACTAACTGGACAGCTGCAGTGTGGCCACTTATATTCTTAATGATTCGTTCAGATATAAAGCACCTAAAAGCTTTAGGATGGGCATGTTTGCCGAGTGCAATGTTTACAATCGTTGAACCAGTAATATTCGGTTTGCCTCTAGCTCTAAATCCATTTCTATTACTACCGTATTTACTAATCTCAGTAATAACAGCAATTATCTCATATCTATCGTTCTCATTAGAGTTAATAAATAGGTTTTATATTTCACTACCATGGGCTACCCCACCATTTATTTTGGGTCCAGTAGGAACAGGTGGAGATTTTAGAACGATTATATTAATAATTGTATTATTTGTAATAGGACTTGTGATTTATACTCCGTTCTTTAGAAAGTATGAAGATCATTTAAGAAGCAAACAAGTAAAAGTTGAAGAATAAAAATTTAAGAGGAGAAATATGGCTAGTAGATTAATTAGTACGAGTAAAAGTGAAATTAGGAAAATGTCAGCGATGGAATTAAAAAGAAGTATTCAAGCAAGTGAGGGAAGAGTTGTCTTATCTCAATGTTATGTAGGAAGTCACCCGTTATTGGAAGGAACAACTAATCCAGAGTTAGCAGAAGCATTTGGTGCAGATATGATTTTCTTTAATGGGTACCCGATGGATGATAGTAAGATTCCTGCATTTCAAGGACAGGTAAATAATGGAAAGGGCTGGGAACCTTTTGACTATCGCTTAAAAGAGATGAAGGAATTAACAAATGGACCACTAGGTGTATATTTAGAATGTGGAGCAGGTGATGACCCTACAACAAGTACATCTCAAGGAATACAACTGGTAAGAACAAATAGAGTTGCTAGTGAAGAAAATTTGAAGAAATTACTTGAAGAGGAGGCAGATTTTGTAGTACTTGCAGGTAACCCAGGAACTGGAACAAAGCTAGAAGATATTGTGGAAGCAACGAGGCTAGCGAAGCAAATACTAGGTGACGAAGTAATGATTTGGTCAGGAAAGTGGGAAGATGGTGTAGATGAAAAGGTATTGGGTGATCCATTAGCAACATTCGATCATAAAGATATAATTTCAAAATTAATTGATGCCGGAGCTGATGTGATCTGTTTACCAATGCCAGGAAGTAGAACTGGAATCACTGTTGATATGATTAGAGATTTAGTTGAATTTACACATAGATATAAGCCCGGAACACTAGCGATGTCATTTTTAGATGGATCGGTTGAAAGTGCAGATGAAGATACTATTAGATTATGTACATTGATGTCAAAACAAACGGGTGCAGACATCCATGCTATTGGAGATGCTGGGTGTTCTGGAATGTCAACACCTGAGAATATATATCAAATGGCAATTACTCTAAAAGGACGTCGTTTAACATGGTATAAGCTAGCTTCAGGAAAAAGGTAACATTATGACTGAAGGAAAAAGAATATTACTTTGTCCGTCAATGATGTGTGCAGATATTGGAGATTTAAAGAAGGAGCTAAATGAATTGGAATCATCAGGTGTAGATGTATTTCACCTAGATATAATGGATGGTCATTATGTTCCTAATTTAGGTTTGGGTTATCAAGAAGTAGAATATATAGTTGCTAACACAAAACAAATGACAGATGCCCATTTAATGGTTACGAATCCAGGAGAATATATTGAAAAGCTAGTTAACATAGGGGTGGATATAATATACATACATCCCGAAACAGATTTTCATCCGATCAGATTACTTAACAAAATAAAAGAACTTGGAGCTAAACCGGGTATTGCAATTAGTCCCAATGTATCATTACTAGAAATTAGCGAACTATTGCCTTATGTTCAATATGTTTTATTAATGACAGTTTCGCCTGGGTTTGCAGGACAACGTTTTTTAGATTCTATAAACAGAAAAATAGAAGATATGCTAGAAATTAAAAAACAATATGGCTTTATTCTGGTATTAGATGGTGCACTAGACCACTATACTATTGCCAATAACAAGTCGCTAGGAGTTGATGGTTATGTACTTGGCACATCTTCTTTATTTGGTAAAGAGCAAGAATACAAGGAAATTATAGAAAGTTTGAGGGACTAAGATGAAAAAAATAATAATTGGTTGCGATCATGTGGGTTTATCTCTTAAAGAGATATTAGTACCATATTTAGACGAGCAAGGCTATGAAGTGTTAGATGTTGGCACGTACAGTACAGAAAGAACTGATTATCCAATATACTCAAAATTTGTTGCAGAAAAGGTATCTACAGGTGAATACCCGTTAGGTATTTTATTATGTGGAAGTGGAGTTGGAATATCAATTACTGCTAATAAATTTAAGGGTGTTAGAGCTGTTGTATGTAGTGATCCTTATACAGCAAAATTATCACGTGAGCATAATGATACAAATATTTTATCAATGGGTTCAAGAGTAGTAGGAAGTGAGTTAGCCAAGATGATTTTAGACGAATGGTTAGCCGCCAAATTTGAAGGTGGAAGACACAAAAATAGGATAGATATGATGGAGGACTAGTAATACCGAATGATATATATATTACGGTTAATTAGTATTATTAAACTACTTTGATAATAGTTGACTAATTTTCCTACTATTAACTTACTTACAAAAGCAACGGTAGTGTTCTCCCCTCTACACGTAGAAAAAAGATAGTAGCTGAGGCTACTATCTTTTTTAATGTCTATTGAAATAAATAAAGTCTATTGTTGTTAAATGGAAAATATGTAAGTAGAGATACGTCAGGTTAAGACGTTAAAACCGAGGAGGTAAGAAGTGAGAAATGATCAACTTCAAAAGGAGGAGTTACAAATAGAAGTACTAGTTGTCTTTATGATGCCATTACTTTTAATACTACGCGAAACGCGTTAGTAGTAACTGTATCATTATAACCTCATGGCAGCAAAAAAGGGGAGCCATCCAGGGCTCTCCTTTTCTATTGTATTGTAGTAATACAGTTT
>JBKEBJ010000084.1:0-31984 GCA_047973105.1 Coprobacillaceae bacterium
TAGTTTATTAATAGTCACTGTATGTTTTAGTCTAGTGGGTTGTCAAAATAGCAATAAAAGTAGTAGTTCAAATGGACAAAACAAAGTTCGTATGAACGGTTCTACTTCTATGGAAAAATTAGTTAATGGGTTATCTGAAGTTATTCGTGAAGAATATCCTGATCTTTTAGTAGAACCACAATTCACAGGATCAAGTGCAGGTATAGAATCGTTAATTAATGGAACAACTGACATTGGTACCTCTTCAAGGGCACTTACAGAAGAAGAACAAGCAAAAGGTATTGTCGGACATGTTGTTGCAATTGATGGAATTGCTATTATTACGAATCCATCAAATACTCTTGATGGTATTAGTAAAGAAGCATTAATTGCAATATACCAAGGTACGATTCGTAATTGGAGCCAATTAGGTGGACCAAATCAACCAATTGTAGTCATTGGACGAGAAGCTGGATCTGGAACTCGAGGTGCATTTGAAGAAATTTTAGATGTAGTCGATACTTGTTCTTATGCGCAAGAGGTAAATGAAACTGGAGCTGTTGTAGCTAAAGTGGCGTCTATTCCAGGGGCAATTGGTTATGTATCTTTAGATGTTATAGGTGAAACAACAAAAGCTTTAGAAATAGATAATGTAAAAATTTCAGAAGAAACAATTAAAGATGGTAGTTATAAAATACAAAGGCCATTTATAATGGCAACAAATGGTTCATTAGAAGAACAAAATGAAAGTATACAAGAAGTTTTCACATTTATTGATAGTGAAAAAGGCCAGAAACTAATTGCCTCTGTTGGCTTAGTTAGTGGAAAATAAAGGGGATATACTATGGAAGAGAGAACAGTATCAATCATTAGTAATAGTAAAACAAAATCGACTATTGAAAAAATAGCTAAAATTATTTTTCAATTTTGTGCAACCATTTCTGTAGTTGCAGTATTTTCTATTACTATTTATATGTTTATTTCGGGAACTCCCGCTATCTTTAAAGAGGGAATAACGGAAATATTATTTAGTAGTGTTTGGCAGCCAACCGCTGCTAATCCTAGTTTTGGTATTCTATATATTATTTTAACTTCTATTGTGGGGGTGTTTCTAGCGATTTGTATTGGTGTTCCAATCGGACTGTTTACAGCTATTAATCTATCAGAAATAGCCTCACCAAGAATGCGTAAAATAGTGAAGTCCGCGATTGAACTACTAGCAGGTATTCCATCTGTTATTTATGGATTATTAGGTGTCTTACTTATTAATCCAATGATGTATAAATTAGAATTATGGATATTTAAAGACTCAACAACACATCAGTTTACTGGAGGGGCAAATTTAGTATCTGCGATTTTAGTACTTGCAATCATGATATTACCAACATTAATCAACATTAGTGAGAATGCTTTAAAAACGGTGCCAGATGTATATCGTAAAAGCTCTTTAGCATTAGGTGCGAGTAAGATGCAAACCATCTTTAAAGTAGTATTACCAAGTGCTAAGTCAGGTATTATTTCAGCTATAGTTTTAGGTGTCGGTAGAGCAATAGGTGAAGCTATGGCCATTGTTCTAGTTGCTGGAAATGCTGTTAATTTACCAGCTCCATTTAACTCAGTTCGTTTCTTAACAACAGCGATTGTATCAGAAATGGGATATGCGCAAGGGGCTCATCGTGAAGTATTGTTTACTATAGGATTAGTGTTATTTGTCTTTATCATTATTATTAATTTAGTACTAACATACGTCATTAAAAGAGGTGATCAAAATGGATAATAGTAGTATTTACAGTTCAAAAAAGAGATTTAGTGATAGTGTTTTATCTGTTTTGATTTATGGAGCGACTTTAATTTCAGTCGGTATTCTAGTTGGAATTATTGGATATATCATTGTTCAAGGTGCTCCTAATTTCTCATTTGATTATCTAATAAATGAAACAAGTATTATTAAAGATACGGTAGGAATATTACCCAATATTATTAATACTATATATCTAATTGTAGTAACGTTATTAATTGTTTGTCCAATTGGTGTAGGGGGCGCAATATATCTAAATGAATATGCGACAAATCAAAAGGTGGTCCGATTTATTTCTTTTACTACAGAAGTGTTAGCAGGTATCCCATCCATTATTTATGGTTTGTTTGGTATGTTATTCTTTGGTGGTGTGCTTGGATTAGGCTTCTCGATATTAACTGGGGCCTTTACATTAGCGATTATGACATTACCTATCGTTACAAGAAATACGCAAGTTGCTTTAGAATCTGTACCAAAAAGTTATCGTGAAGCGGCTTTAGGAATTGGTGCAACAAAATGGTACATGATTAGAACAGTATTATTACCAAGTGCGATTCCTGGTATATTAACAGGGGTTATCCTAGCAATGGGGAGAATTGTAAGTGAATCAGCTGCTTTATTATTTACAGCAGGTAGTGGAGTTATATTACCAAAAGGATTGTTTAGCCACTTATTTAACAGTGGTGGGACATTAACAATTCAATTATATTTAGAAATGTCGAAAGCGAATTATGATAAAGCATTTGTAATAGCGTTAATATTAGTAATTATCGTATTGATCTTAAATATGATAGCGAAATGGTTGAGTAAGAAATTTGATGTGGATAGGGTGAGATAATATGAAAAACAAAATAGAAGCTAGGAATTTAGATTTGTTTTATGGTGATAAACATGCATTAAAATCAATTAATTTAAATATTAAAGAAAATGGAATAACAGCTTTCATAGGTCCCTCAGGCTGTGGGAAATCAACATTTTTAAAATCATTGAATAGAATGAATGATTATGTTGATAATGTTAAAATTACAGGAACTGTTACATTAGATGATGAAGATATCTATGATAGCCGTGTAGATACAACTGTATTACGTAAAAAGGTAGGAATGGTATTTCAACAACCAAATCCCTTTCCTATGTCTATCTATGACAATGTAGCGTATGGGCCCCGTATACATGGAATTAAAAACAAAAAAGAATTGGATGAAATTGTTGAAAAGAGTTTACGTTCAGCAGCACTTTATGATGAAGTATCAGACCGACTTCATACAAGTGCTTTAGGGTTATCTGGAGGTCAACAACAACGTTTATGTATTGCTAGAGCACTAGCAGTAGAACCAGAAGTGATCTTATTGGATGAACCAACAAGTGCTTTGGATCCAATTTCAACTTCTAAGATTGAAGAATTATTGGTACAATTAAAACATACATATACAATTGCGATTGTTACGCATAATATGCAACAAGCCAGCCGTATTGCAGATTATACAGCATTCTTCTTAGTTGGAGAAATGATTGAGTATGGGCCAACAAAAGATATCTTTAGTATGCCACAAGATCAACGTACAGAAGATTACATTACAGGTAGATTTGGTTAGCCAGTCAGTATATAATAAAGGAGAGAACTTATGTTACGATCAAGATTTGAAAAGGAATTAAGTAAATTAAGAGCGGATTTAAATAAGATGTGTCATTTAGTAACCGTTTCGATTGAAGACTGTGTAACAGCTTTTAAAACACAAGATAAAGAACTTGCGAAAGAAATTATTGCTCAAGATAAAATCATTAATGATATTGAAAGAACAATTGAAGCAAGATGTTTATCAATTATGTTGAAACAACAACCAATTGCTACCGATTTAAGAAATGTCTCAACAGCTTTAAAGATTGTTACTGACTTAGAACGTATTGGTGACCAGAGTGCAGATATTGCAGAAATATTGATGGATTTACATGGTGAGTCAATGTATCGTATGGTCGAACATATTCCAAATATGGCCAGTGTCGCTAAGAAAATGGTAAAAGATTCTATCGATGCCTTTAATGAAGGTAACTTAGAAAAAGCAGAAGAAGTGAAAAAAATGGATGATGCTTTAGATGAGTACTTTACGATAGTTAAAGGAGAAGTAAGTGATATTATGAAAGAAACACCTGAAAATACAGACTTAGGTATAGATTTCTTAATGATTGCTAAATACTTTGAAAGAATTGGCGACCATGCAGTTAATATTTGTGAATGGGTAGAATTTAATCAAACTGGAATTTTGAATGACCACCGCTTACTATAAGGGGGATTCATATGAGTGAACGAATTTATGTCATCGAAGATGATGAGAATATTAAAGAAATTATTAACTTAACATTAACAAGTAATGGCTATCAAGTGCGTCTTTTTGATAATGCACTTGATGCCTTTGTTGCGTTTGAAGAAGAGGTTCCAGACTTAGCAATCTTTGATATTATGTTACCATCTATGGATGGTATTACTGCAATAAAGAAACTACGAGAACAAAAAATTACGATTCCTATTCTTATCTTAAGTGCTAAAGATCGTGAAATTGATAAAGTACATGGGTTAGATAGTGGATCTGATGATTATCTAACAAAACCATTTGGGGTATTGGAACTTTCAGCACGTGTTCGTTCATTGCTTAGAAGAAATAAAGCTAAGAGTTTTGAATTATACACCAAATCATTATTTATAGACAAACAAACAAGAACAATAAAAAAAGATGATGAAATATTAGACTTAACGAATAAAGAATACCAACTTCTTTTATACTTAATAGAAAACTATTATCGAGTAGTTGAAAGAGAAGAATTATTACAGGAAATATGGGGTTACGATTTTATCGGTGAATCTAGAACTATCGATGTTCATATTCGTGCTTTAAGAAGTAAACTAGATGATGATGGCAATAAATATATCAAAACCATTCGTTCTGTAGGCTATCGATTTATTGAAGATGGTGGAGTACATGAATAAATCTATCTTTCGATATTTTTGTATTGTCCTAATCATTAGTTTAGGAATATGTAGTGCAGTATCGATGTTTATTCTATCTGATCAAATGTTGAGTAGTACCAAAAGAGATATGTTGTATTCTATTAAATTAGTAGATTATCATTTACAACAAGCAGATGATATTTCCCTGGAAATAAAAGAACTAAATGAGTTAACATACTCTAATGAAACAAGACTAACTATTTTAGATACAAAAGGAAATGTAATCGCGGATAGTGAAAAAGAAATTACAGAAAATCATATAGATCGAGAAGAGATACAAGAAGCATTAGAAAATGGTGTAGGGTATGCAGTCCGTTATTCTACAACTTCAAAAAAGAGGTTATTGTATACGGCCTATTATCGTGAAGACTATATTGTTCGATTATCGATTCCTTATCAAGGAAAACTATCAAATGGGATGACTTTACTTTTACCATTATCGACAAGTGTTTTAGTCTCTTTGTTGATTGCTGCAACTGTAGCTAAGAAACTATCAAATCGTTTATCTAAACCAGCTATGGAAATTAGTCAAGAAGTACGTAAAATGAATCAAAGAGAAAAGATGACATTTAATACATATGAATATGAAGAGTATAATACTGTCGCAAATGCTTTATTGAGACAAGAAGAAATTATTCAAAAAACAATGAATCGTTTACAATTGGAAAAGATGAAAATCGCAACGGTACTTGATCAAATGAATGAAGGATTTATTTTATTAGATACAAGTATGATGATTCTAATAGTAAATCAAAAGGCTAAAGAAGTATTAAATTCAGGTATGCAAGCGAAAAGATCTATTCATGAATATATGTTTAATGAACATATATTAGAAGCGTTAAAGAAAGATGAGGAACAACAAAGAGTTGATTTATCTCTAGATGAACGTATTTATAGTTGCTTTATAAATAAAGTAGAATACGGGGTAACTTTACTATTTGTAGATGTTACACAAAGCCGTCAAGCAGCTAAAATGCGTCAAGAATTCTTCTCTAATGTCTCACACGAGTTAAAAACACCTATGACAGCGATTAAAGGATATAGTGAATTATTACAAGCAGACATGGTTGAAGATGAAAATATGAAGCAAGATATGTTAGATAAGATACAAAATGAAGTGAATCATATGTCAACATTAATTAATGATATTCTAACAATTTCGAGACTAGAAACTAAAGATATTCAAGTTCAAAAAATGCCTCTACGAATAAAGCCAATATTGGAAGATGCAATATCTTCATTATTTGTAGAAGCAACAAAAAAAGAAGTTACAGTATACACTTCATGTGAAGATATTATGTATGAAGCAGATGTCCAACATTTACATCAGATTTTGAATAATTTAGTATCTAATGCCATAAAGTATAATAAAGATGGTGGAAATGTTACGATTAACATATATGAAAAAATAAATAATATGTATATTGAGGTCACGGATACAGGAATCGGAATCCCAGTGTCAGAACAAGATCGTGTATTTGAAAGGTTCTACCGATGTGATAAAGCACGAACTCGTAGTATTGGAGGGACTGGGTTAGGTTTAGCGATAGTAAAGCATATTGTGCAATTCTACCATGGTACTATTCAGTTACAAAGTAACATAGATATAGGAACTACATTTACTGTGATATTACCAAAAAATAATATAGAAAATTGATATTCTACTTTTGCGGGAATATCTTTTTTTTTGAGTTATTCATATAAATATATGTGAGAGAGTAACAAAGATTGAACTTTTACAAAAGAATCCGTATAATATAAAGTATAAGATGTCGATATTTGTATAAAAATATCAAACAGGAGTGGGAGATATAATGAAGAAAAAAATAAGTGCACTATTAGCTGCGATGATGTTAATGTTAGTAGGGTGTAGCAGTTCAAATCCGTTAGAAGAGGTCTATAAAGATTTAGATGCGGAAGAAACATATGAAGCGATGGTAGATTACTTTAATGAAAAAGTTAATTACTATAAACAAACAAGTAGTACTAAGAGTAAATATTCAGAATCATCAGGAGAAGCAGAATATTTAGTAAAAGATGATATATACTATGGTATTAGTTGGTACTATGATGAGGATGGTGATTTTTCATCAGGGTATATTACTGACGAAGATGAATATTATAATTTATATCAAGGTGGCGATGACTATGTATATTTTAATGAAGATATTGATAGGGATGAAGATGACGAAGACGATGTTAAAATAATGAGTAACCTATTAGAAGATGACTACTATACAGTAACTGATGCAACATGCAAAGATAAAAATGATAAGATTATCTTAACACTAGAAGTAGAAACATCATATGGTAGTCGTTATGAGTATGAATACACAATTGGGGAAGATGGCTTACCTACTAAATATGTAATGAAATCATATTTATACGAAGATGATGATAAACCATTTATAACAGTCACTTATAAGCTATCTGATTTTAATAAGAAATCAAAATTAGACATGGAAGCGGCTATTGAAGAAATAGAAGAATATGCAGATGATTTAGTTTAACAATTAACCTACAAATTATTGTAGGTTTTTATAGGATAAATCTATGTATTAGAAAGAGGGATAAAAATGGAAAAAAGAGTAAGTGCACTATTAGCTACAATGATGTTAATGTTAGTAGGGTGTAGCAGCTCAAATCCTTTAGAAGATGTATATAAAGATTTAGATGCAGAAGAAGCATATGAAGCGATGGTAGATTACTTTAATGAAAAAGTTAATTATTATAAACAAACAAGTAGTACTGAAAGTAAATATTCAAAATCAAAAGGGGAAGCCGAATATTTAGTAAAAGATGAAGTGTTCTACGCTATTAGTTGGGATTATGGTGAAGATGGTAAATTCTTATCAGGTTACATTACAGATGAAGATAAACACTATAGCTTATATTCATATAGTGATGATTATGTATATTTTGATGATGATATAATTCAAGATGGTGAAGCAACAATAATGAGTATTATATTTGATGATGATTATTATACAATAATAGATGCTAAACGTAAGGATAAAGATGATAAAATCATCTTATCGATAGAAGTAGAAACAGAATACGGGAGTAATTATGTGTATGAGTATACAATTGGAGAAGATGGATTACTTACTAAATATGTAAGGAAATCATATTTATATGAAGGCGATGAAGAACCATTTATAACAGTCACTTATAAGTTGTCTGATTTAAACAAACAAACAAAATTAGATATGAAATCTGCTATTGAGAAAATAGAAGAGTATGCAGATGATTTAGTTGAATAAATAATGAATGAAACCTACAAATATTTGTAGGTTTTTATGATACAATATATAGCGAGGTGATTATCTATGAAAAGTTCGAAACATGATTTAGAAAAAAGAGGATATATTGAAAAAGAAAGATATAATGATAACTCCTTTTTTAAAAAGGAACTATTAGAAATGATAACAAATGATGTAGCGTTAATTAGAAGCAAAGGAGTACTCTTATTAAAAGAGAACTATAATATCACAAAGGAAGACATCAAACTCCTACTGACACAACTAACAAAAGAGAAAGCTTTATATACTAAAATATATATATGTGAGACATTAACCTCATTAGGGGCAATTGCCGCAAAAGAGATGATCCCCTATTTAGGAATGATAGGAAATAATCAACATAAAGTAATTCCTGATTGGGTATCTAAAAAGAAGAATTACCCTTTGGCTAGGGATATTATCGCAAGAGCCTTGGCCTTTATGGAACCAGAAGTATTTCCAATTTTACTTGAAATACTAGATAGTAATGATCAAATGAAAATCGCAGAAGGCCTTGACGCCATTGGGTATATAATGTTCTATCATCCAAAAGTGATAAATAAAGAACGCATTGATAGATTATATCAATTATATACTCTATACCAAGACAACGTATTAATTACTTGGCGTATTGTAACTTGTTTATCTGCATGTACAAAAGAACAAGGTGAGGAATTATTAGAAAAAATTAGTAAAGAACAAGACCATCCTACTATCCAAGCAGATATAGAAAGAACAAGAAAACTTAGACCAAATAGTTAATATGAATAAAACAAGAGTATTATGGTAACCATATATATTGTAAGAACATATAATAGAGTATCTTTAATTTCTATTGAAAATAGTGATTATACATGATAAGATGATATCAGATAAGGGGTGGAAAGATGAGAATGATTTCTTGCTAAAAACTAAAAAATGCATAACATTTATATTTTTTGTTGTGCGCGCAAGAAAATTAATCATCAATCTATCATCATAAATATATAATATTTTTTTATATTGTAACGATACTACAAGATTAATTTTCTTGTAGTTTTATTTTATAAAGGAGGAATATTTATGACAATGATAGATGTAAAGAACCTTAGTTTTAGATATGGTGCAGATTATATATTTGAAAACATATCTTTTCAACTAGATAGTGGTTGGAAATTAGGCCTTGTAGGTCGAAATGGTAGAGGGAAAACAACATTTTTAAACTTATTACAGGGAAAATATGAATATCAAGGAACAATAACAACAAAGGAAAGATTTCTATATTTTCCATATAATATTGAAGACAGAGAATTAATGACAATTAATATAATTGAAGATATATACCCAGACTATGAGTATTGGAGATTACAAAAAGAGTGCAATTTATTATCTCTAGATGAAGAAGTACTTTATCGTTCATTTAATAGTTTATCTGGTGGAGAACAGACAAAGGTATTACTGGCTACTTTATTTATGCAAGAAGATGCATATGTCTTAATTGATGAACCAACAAATCATTTAGATGTTGAAAGTCGTGAATTAGTTAGTGAGTATCTACAAAAGAAAAAGAATTTTATTTTAGTGTGTCATGACCGTTCTTTTATGGATGGGTGTGTAGATCACATAATGGCAATCAACAAGAATAGTATTGATATTCAAAGTGGGAATTTTTCATCATGGTATGAAAATAAACAACGAAAAGACAATCAAGAAATAGTCGCTAATCAACGTTTACAAAAAGAGATTGTATCTTTAAATGAAGCAACTAAACGCTCTAAACAATGGTCAGATAAGGTAGAGAAAACAAAAAATGGTACACGTGTGGCAGGACTTAGACCAGATAAGGGTCATATTGGTCATATGGCTGCTAAGATGATGCAAAAAGCTAAGAATACTGAACGACGTAGAGAAAAAAGTATACAAGAGAAAAAAGAATTACTAAAAGATATTGAAGAAGTTGAAGATTTAAAAATTCCAGCATTACAATATAAGAAAAATCAATATCTATATTTTCAAAATGTTTCTTTGTTTTATCCAAATAAAACAATCTGTACAGATGTTTCTTTCACAATTTCTAAAGGAGAAAGAATTGCATTAACTGGACAAAATGGAAGTGGGAAATCAACAATATTAAAGCTGATTACTGGTGAAAGTATATCCTACAGTGGAGAAGTGAAAATTCCTGAAGACCTAATTATATCGTACGTCCCACAAAATATTGATACTTTGTCTGGTGATGTTTCAGAACATATAAATAAAGCAAAAGTAGATGAATCTTTATGTAAAACAATTTTACGTAAAATGGATTTTTCTAGACAACTGTTTTCTGTACCAATGGAAAGATATAGTAGTGGTCAAAAAAAGAAAGTATTAATTGCTTGTGCACTATCCAAACCAGCACATTTATATGTTTTTGATGAACCATTAAATTATATAGATATATTTTCTCGTATTCAGATTGAAAATGTATTGAAAGGTAGCGAAGCAACTATTATATTTGTTGAACATGATAAGACATTTGTAAATAGTATTATGACAAAGAGCATAGCACTTTAGAATTAGATAGCGAAAGGTAGGTATCATATAGATAACCTATCTTTTTTATTTATCTACAAGAAAGGCTAAATTATGCATATAGCCAATGTTAGTATTTATAACTGTAATAAGCATGTGTATTGAATAGTGAGTATTTTGAGTAAGGTATTAACTTGGGAAAGAAAATGAGTATGTCTAACAATATTTTGAGTGTAATGGGATAAAGGCAAAGAAACTAATACAAAAGCTTTTACATACAGTTTTATTAAAGAATAACAAAAGAAAATAATGCAATGTAATATATTATAATAAGCTTAGAAAGAAGTATAAAAAAACACCTCATGATAATTTCATGGGGTGTTTAGTACTTATGATTATTTATTAATTGTTTGATTAATCATCCAAATAGTTTTAGTAAACTCTTTAATATAATCATCCATTTGTGCTGATACAACATCAACACCTTCTGCTTCTGCAGCATCTTTAGATACTTTTACAGAATCTAAAATTAGATTGAAGTCTTCTAAAACTACATTATAAACTGTATTTGAGTCAATATATTTTGCATCGGCTTCTTTAATTACAGCAGTTTCTAAGAAGTCTTTTAAATTTGCTTTTGGTTGACCGTTAGTCATTAAAATTAATTCAGCAACTTCATCAATTGCTTCATTAATATAATCGTATAATTCTTCTAATTTAGCATGGGCAGTAAAGAAATCTTTACCTTTAACATACCAGTGAAAGTTTTGTAATTTATGATATTCAACTACTAAATTCGATAATAATAAATTTAATGTGTTTTCCATTATTTTGTCCTCCTTGTTAGTCATTACTAACTATATGTATATTATACTCGTAGTATGCACATATTTACAAGATATATGCTCAACAAAAATACTATATTTTTTTAAGGAATAAAGGTATAATAGAAGGTAATAACAAAAACGGAAGGTGTGGATGCAAATGTATCAAATTATAAGTGATAGCGCATGCGATTTACCAAAAGAATTATTAGACAAAGAAAATATTATTCAAGTTCCTTTTTATGTTTCATTAGATAATAAGACCCATCAAAAAGAAAAGATGGAATTAAAAGTACAAGATTTTTATCAATTCATGGTCGATAACCCTAAAATATTTCCAAAAACATCAATGCCATCAATTCAAGATTATGTGGATGTTTTTGAACCTGTTTTAAAAGAAGGAAAAGATATTATCTGTATATGTATTACTACTAAATTTAGTGGTTCCTACAACTCTGCAATTGGTGCAAAACAGATTATGGAAGAAGAATATCCAAATGCAAAGATAACAATTATTGATACTACTATTGTTACAGTATTACAAGGGCTGTTATTATTAGAAACTATAAAAATGAAGAAAGATAATTGTTCTTATGAAGAAGTAGTGAATAATATTGAAGAATTAAAAACAAGCGGTCGAATCTTCTTTACTATTGGTAGTATGGACTATTTAATAAATGGTGGACGAGTAGGTAAGTTATCTGGTATTGCTGCTGGGACATTGGGCATAAAACCTTTAATACTATTTGAAAATGGAGAAATACACAATGCCGGACTTATTCGAAATCGAAAAGTTGGTAAGAAAAAGTTAGTGGCAATGTTATTAAAATATTTTAAAGATGAAAACATTCATCCTAATAAATGTTTAGTAACAGTAGGCTATGGATATGAAAAAGAAGAAGGAGAAGAATTTTCTCAACAAATAATAGAAGCTATCAAAGATGTATATCCAGACTATCAAGAAGAAGTGTCTGTACATCATATTGGAGCAACAATTGCGGTTCATACGGGACCATATCCAATTGGAATAGGTGTTTTAAAAAAATATAAATAGATATAATAAATCCCACTTGTAATTACAAGTGGGATTATCATTTTTGGTTAATAGGAAATTATAATATTCCCATTTCAATCATTTTAAGTCCGATATCAACAGAGTTATAAGCAGCGCCTTTCATTAATTGATCTGCAACAACCCATAAACTAAGTCCATGATCATTATTTAAATCTTTCCTTACACGCCCAACATGCACTAATTCATCACCGATGAATGCAGTAGCCATAGGATAGATTTGATTTTCTAAATTATCATATAAATCTACACCATGAGAGTTATTTAATAACTCAAATACTTTATCAATATCAATTGGTTTCTTTGTTTCAATATACACACTTTCACTATGTCCTCTAAGTACAGGAACTCGAACACAAGTAGCGTTAACCTTAATATCTTTATTAAATATTTTTTTAGTTTCATTAACCATTTTCATTTCTTCTTTAGAGTATCCGTTAGATAAATCAAATTTATCAACTTGAGGAATACAATTAAAGGCAATTGGGAAATGTTTTTTATCTCCAGCACATGGTAATGTTTTAGCGACTGGTTCTTTACCATCTAAAACTTCTTGTGATTGACGGTATAATTCTTCCATACCTGCAACACCTGCACCAGATACTGCTTGATATGTGGAAACAATAATACGTTCAATATCAAAATATTCATTTAGTCTATTTAAAGCACTAACCATTTGAATAGTAGTACAGTTTGGATTAGCGATAATGCCATTATGATTTCTTAATGCTTCACCATTTACCTCTGGTACTACTAAAGGAACGTCTTTATCCATTCTAAAGTGACTTGTATTATCAATATTGATACAACCAGCTTTAACAGCGTAAGGCATATATTTTTCAGAAATACTTCCACCTGCTGACCAGAAAGCCACATCAATATTCTCAAAACTCTTTTCTGTTAATTCTTCTACTATAAATGAATGATCTTCAAATTTAATTTCTTTACCAGCACTACGGGCTGAAGCTAACAGAGTTAAGCTTTCAAAAGGAAATTTAAATTGAAAGATACAACGTAGTATTTCTGCACCTACAGCACCAGTGGCACCAACAATTGCGACTTTATATTTTTTCATTCTTCTTCTCCTCCATTCTTTATAAATACATCATGTAATAAGGTTTGGGCTTTTTTAACTTTATCTCGATCGATATAACATGAAATATTAATCTCGGAACAAGAAGTCATTTCTACATGTATATCATTACTCATTAACGTGTTGTACGCCTTTTGGAACATTCCACGATTATTTTTAATACCTACTCCAATAACAGAAACCTTTCCAATGTTCCCACGAACAATTGTTCGATATGGATTTAAGACGGGTTTCATATCATTAATAATATCTACAACGGTAGTGACATCTTGGTCATTAATAATTAGAGAAATATCCATCTTCCCTCCACCAATTAACGCTTGATTGAAGACATTAACATTAACACCTGCTTCTGCAATACGTTCAAATAATTGGCCAGCACTATTATTTGTAGCATCTACTTTAACTAAAGTAATACGTGCTTCATTTTGTGAACCAGTAATACCAGATACAATAAATTGATTTAAGTTTTCCTTCATGATTTTTTCATCTCCCATCACATAGGTTCCTTCACTATCATCAAAAGATGATCGTACATGTAAGGTAATATCATGTTTTGCGGCTAATTGAATGCAACGATGATTTAGTACCTTAGCACCATTTTTTGATAACTCTAACATTTCTCCATAACTAATATAAGATAACTTAACAGCGTTTTCAATTAGTCTTGGATCAGCCGTATAAATACCTTTAACATCACTATAAATCTCTACTTCATTAGCGTCAATAGAAACACCAATAGCTACAGCTGATAAATCACTACCACCTCTACCTAAAGTAGTAATTACACCATGCTTTGAATGTCCTTGAAATCCAGGACATATAATAATATCCGCATCTTCTAATTTCTCTAAAATGTGTTTTCCTTCGACCTTATGAATAATAGCGTTTTTAAAATCTGAGTTTGTTACAATTCCTAATTCTCGATTTGTGCAAGTAGCTACACGATACCCTAAAGCTGATAACTCTCCTTTACAAACCAAAGTAGAAATAGTTTCTCCTACACTAGTTAAACGATCCATTTCTTCATCATCTAAATATGCAGCATCTACAATTGATAATAAAGTGTCTGTAGCGTAAGGGTCATCAAATCTTCCCATAGCTGAAACTACAGCTACCACTTTATTACCTTTACCAATTTCGCGTATGATGTTGTTATACATCATAGTACGTGTTTCCTTAGAACGAGTTGAAGTCCCACCAAATTTTTGTACAATAATACACATATTAACCCCTCACTTTAAAGATTGTATATGATTCCTCCGGTAATTCTTTTTGTAGTTGTTCTAATTCTATATCATGAGTAATATATACATGATCTGTTTTTTCTGTAAAATATGTTTCATAATCTATATCTAATGCTTTACCTGAACGAACATAATATTTAGATTTAGTAATTGGATGAATAACATTGCAGTCTGGATAATCATGATCCCATTTTTCTTGTTGATGTGTTTTCATAATATCACTAACCACTGCTGAAGCTGTTACATAACGTCCAGCACCTTTACCATAATAAATAACATTGTCTACATAATCATTATCAATCTCTATTACATTATATGCATCCATTACATTTGCGACTAGTTCTTTTTTATTAACTAAGGTTGCAGAAACATCAATTCCAATTCCATTATCTAATTGTTTTGCCTGTCCTATTAATTTTATGCGGTAACCTAATTTTTTTGCATAATCCATATCTATTTTCGTAACATTACGTATTCCAGTAGCTTGGATTTTATCGAAATCTAGGTATTGTTTGAAACCATTCGTCGCTAATATACAGATTTTATGTGCAGCATCGATACCATCTAAATCAAGCGCTGGGTTGGCTTCCACATAGCCTAATCCATCAGCGATTGTTAAAGCCTCATCAAAATCTAGGTTATCTGTTTCCATTAATGTAAGAATAAAGTTTGTTGTACCATTTAAAATACCAATAATTTCTTTTGTGTTATTCGCAATCAAACTTTCTTTTTGACTTACTAATACAGGAATTCCTCCACCAACAGAAGCTTCATAGAAAACATGAACATTATTTTCTTTAGCTGCCATAAAGATTTCTTTTCCATCATGTGCTAACAGGGCCTTATTAGCTGTTACTACATGTTTCTTATTTTTTATAGCTTCTAATATTAATGTTTTAGCAATAGTTGTTCCACCCATAAGTTCAACAACAACATCCACTTCTGAATCATTAATAATATCTTTATAGTCTTTAGTGAAAATAACACCATCTGGTAATTTCATTTCTTCCAATCCACAACCATATTTAACACTAACTTCCTCATTTATAGCTTTTGATAAACGATCCTTTTCTTTTGTTAAAATCTCTACTACTCCATATCCTACTGTTCCTAGTCCTACGATACCAATCTTCATACAATACCCCCTTATAAAAATAGACCTCAATACTTTTATGTGAGGTCCTTGTAATAATAGGTTAAAATAAAAGAGACACTTACTTCCATTTTATGCACGCACAATACTAGAATGTGAAATTCTAATACTGTTTGTTGTTGTGCCAATGGTAAGCATAGGTGACCCTCCATTTCCCTAATTTATGACATTCTATCATTATTGTATGCAATAGTCAATATTAAATGCATACAATCAACAATGAAATTCGCATATATTTAGAAATAACCAAAATATAGTAAATAATAATCTTAATTTTAGTAATTTTTGGTAATAAAAAAATAAGAATATTAGCTAAATAATTCTATGTTATAATAATAAAGCAAATATTTATAAAAAGGGGTAGGGAATATGAATTATAATTGTTTAATTGTTGATGATGAAAAACCACTAGCAGACAGTACAGCAGAGTACTTTAATTTGTTTGAAGTGACTACAAAGGCAGTATATGATGCAGAAGCTTGTTTAGCCTTTTTAAAGGAAAATCAAGTAGACTTATTATTGTTGGATATTAACTTAGAAAAGTCTTCTGGATTTGATCTTTGTCGTACATTACGTATGACAACTAATATTCCAATATTATTTATTAGTGCTCGTCAAAGTGATGATGATATTATTCTGGCATTAAATATTGGTGGAGATGATTATATAAGAAAGCCATATTCATTAAGTGTATTACTCGCTAAAGTCAAAGCAATGTTAAAACGTTTTGGAGAAAAAGAGGAACAAATGTATCAACATGATGGGTTACTTATTGATTTTAATACAAGACAAGTAACGATGCATCAACAACCAGTTAAATTAAAGGCAATGGAATACAAACTATTATGTTATCTTATTAAAAATAAAAATAGAGCAATATCTAAAGAAGAAATATTTGAAAATGTTTGGGAAGATAGTATTACTAGTGATGGGACTTTAAATGTTCATATTCGTCATTTACGTGAAAAAATTGAAAAGGACGCCAATGCACCAGAAAGAATAAAAACAATTTGGGGAGTAGGGTATATTTATGAAGTATCGTAGATTGTTAATCTTGATGGTGATTATTTTAGGAATACAAGTGGGAGTTAGTTTCTTATTATTAGACGACACATCTAATGCGTCATTAAGCACAGTTGAAGTAAATGAATTAACTTACGAAATCCAAAATAATTGGGATTCTATAATGGTTAATAACTATCAATTTAGTAGTTATTTAGATTTTACAATACTATCTATAGATGAAGAAATTATATATACTACGAATAGTAAAATTTCACAAAGTATAAATGAAGCTGTGTCACACCGAGATACAATCATAGATATTGGCAGAGAATCAAAAACGCTTGGTAAAGTACTGATTGATAATCCAACAATTAATGAATGGGAAAAAACAAAACAGAATATTATAATAGTTATTATGGTTTCAATAGTAGTAGAAATCATAGTATTTATTTTGTATATTAGATATTTACATAAACGTGTTTTTAAACCATTTAATAAATTAAAAGAATTTTCTGTTCGTGTAGCAGGTGGAGATTTAGATTTCCCTCTAGAAATGGATAGTCAAAATATATTTGGCGCATTTAGTGAAAGTTTTGATTTAATGCGAGAAGAGTTGAAAAAAGCTAGAATGCAAGAACAAATGGCTAATCAAAGTAAAAAAGAATTAGTTGCGAAATTAAGTCATGATATTAAAACACCTGTTGCTTCCATAAAAGCAGTATCAGAATTAATGGAAGTTAAATCCTCTAATCAAGAATCAAAACAACAACTACAAACAATTACACATAAGGCCGATCAGATAAATACATTAATTTCTGATTTATTTCACGCTACACTAGAAGAATTACAAGAGTTAAATGTTGAATCTAGGGAACACTCAAGTACAATGATAGAAGAAATTATACAAGAAGCGGATTATCAAAAACTTGGAAATATAAAACCAATACCAGGGTGTATAGTATCTTTTGATGCTCTTCGATTACAGCAGGTATTCGATAATGTATTTAGTAATTCATATAAATATGCCAATACTCCAATAGAAGTAACATCCTATTTTGAGGATAATACACTACAAATAATAATAAAAGATTTTGGTAGGGGAGTTTTGGAAGAGGAGATACCTTTAGTATTTGAAAAGTTCTATCAAGGATCAAATGCGGAAGGTAAAAGTGGTGCTGGTTTAGGACTTTTTATCTCTAGATATTTATTACTACAAATGGGTGGCAATATTGAATGTCATAATGAAGTAGATGGTTTTAATATTAAAATATCACTACCATTAGCTATGAATATTAAGAATTAAGAAATTGTTAAGGAATAGATAAAGACTGTTAAGAATTGCCTGTGTTACGATACATCTGTAAAAGATAACACGTCTTTTAGGAAGGGGTATTGTATGAAACAAGTAATATTAAAAACTGAGAAATTATGTAAAACATTCTCCAATGGAGGATTGCAACAACATGTATTAAAGAATTTAGATTTGGAAATATATACAGGAGATTATACTGTTATTATGGGTTCATCCGGAGCAGGGAAGTCAACATTATTATATGCACTTTCTGGAATGGATAAACCAACAATTGGTAATGTAATCTTTGCAGGAGAGGATATATCTAAATATTCTAATAATCAATTGGCTATTTTTCGTCGTAAACATTGTGGATTTGTTTTTCAACAAATTTATTTATTAGATAGTATGAGTATTTTAGATAATGTTTTAGCATCTGGATTGTTAATTTCCAAAGATCGTAAGGAAATTGCTAGTAAAGCTAAATCTTTATTTACACAAGTTGGTTTAGGAGAAACACAGTATCAAAAGTTTCCATCACAATTATCAGGAGGTGAAATGCAAAGAGCTGGTGTAGTTAGAGCACTAATTAATAATCCAGAGATGGTATTTGTAGATGAACCAACTGGACAACTAAATTCATCTTCTAGTAAAGCAGTATTAGATGTATTGAGTGATGTGAATAATCAAGATCAAAGTATCATTATGGTTACACATGATATTCAATCTGCACTTAGAGGAAACCGAATTTTATATTTACAAGATGGAATAGTACATGGGGAGTGTAATCTTGGAAAATACCAAGGGGAAGACTCTTTAAGACATGAGAAATTATTATCTTTCCTTAAGGAAATGGGGTGGTAAAAATGCAAAGAGTATGGCATTTAACAAAATCTTATATCCGTAAAGGAAAAGGACAAATAGCTACTTTCTTTATTATTGTTGTAGTAGCTGCAACATTGATGAATATTGGATTGTTAGTGTGGTCAAATTATGATGCAAATTTCACAGCGAAAGCGAAAGAAAGTAATCATGCAAATATAGGTATCTTTATACAAGAAGATGATAAAGAAATAGTGAATACTTTCGAACAAGAATTATTGAATGATAAACGAAGTAAAGAAGTAGAAGTACGAAAAACATTGTTCGCAAATAGTGAATTCATATATGGAACAGGAGTACAGAATCGTTTTTGTGCAGTGTTAAACGCAGAGGATACACAAGAAATAAATAAAATCACATATATTGAGAAAAGCGAAAAACATATTGATAATCCTGTATATTTACCATATTTATATCATACAGGTGGTAACTATGATATAGGGGATGAATTTACTATTAAATTTACAATGGATGAAGGAAATGTTAAGAAAACATATACAGTCGCAGGATTTTATGAAGAAACATTTCTAGCTACTATTAATTCTTCTATTTGTAGTATTATTTTAGAAGATGCTGAATATCAAGCTTTATCTAAAGAGAAATCTGGCGCAATGTTAGGAACATATTTTCTAGCCACTGTAAATAATGCGGAAGATGCAGAAGCCTTTATGAGTGAACATTATAATATTCTTGAAAAAAGAATATCACCTAAATTAATAGATAGTGCACATTATGATCTAATTAAACAAGCGCGTACAGTTACTTCTACTATAGGGGCATTGATTGTAGTTGCTTTCTCTATAATCATTATGGTTGTTTCATTAATTATTGTAAGATTTCATGTAAACAATACTGTAGAAGAAGAAATGCAAAATATGGGTGCTTTAAAAGCATTAGGATATACAAGTCAACAAATAGTAAATTCTCTTTTATTACAGTTCTTAATTATTGGTGGTATAGGAAGTATACTAGGTATTATTATATCGTACCAAGTTATTCCATGGTTTAGTAGTTTACTTGCAGCGCAAGCTGGAATTATTTGGGAACAAGGTATAGATATGTTAACAAATAGTATCACTCTTACTATCCTATTAACCGCGACAGTTTTAATGGCGTATAGTGCATCTAGAAAAATATTATCTTTACACCCAATCATGGCATTACGTGGAGGGATAAATACACATAATTTCAAACGTAATATTTTACCTTTAGATAAGGCAAAAGGAAACATAACAGTTATTTTAGCGATTAAACAGTTTATCCAAAGTATAAAACGTAATATTTGGATAACGCTAGTTATCATCTTAGCGACTTTCACAGCTTGTTTTTCAGGAATACTATATTGTGGAGCTGTTCTAGATGATGTATATTTCACAAACATATTTGCAGGAGAGGTAGCAGACTTACAAGCTATTACTAACAATGCTACAGATTTAGATAATTTGTTAAAGAAAGTAAGCGAAATAGAGGGAATTGATAAAGCAATTTATTATCAAGTAGATACATTAACTAATGTAGAAGATAATACACAAGTATTAGGGTATATAACACCAGATTACAAAGAAGTAGATTTTCAAGGTATGATTTATGATGGTCGCTTTCCAATTCATGATAATGAGATTGCGATTGGTGGTACTTTAGCTAAACGATATAATAAAGAAATTGGAGATACATTTTCGATTGTTAAAAATGATGAGTCATATGCATATTTAATTACTGGGTTAATTCAAGGTGCTAACTATATGGGACATGATATCTGTGTTACAGAAGAAGGATATCAACATGTATCATCTGAGCTCACAAAAAGAATGAATATCTATTTAGAAGATGGAACAACTGTAAAAGAAGTAATTGAAATATTAGAAAAAGATTTTTCGGAAACGATTATTAAAGTAACAGATGTATCTAAAGAAATGGCGGCTTCTGTTGGAACATATCAAGAATTAATTAGTATTATTACAGTAACCATTGTAGCGATTACGGTTATTATAATCATGATAATTCTATATATGATTATTAAAACAACAATAATTCGTAATAAAAAACCTTTAGGGATTCAAAAAGCAATTGGATATACTAATAAACAACTTATCATGCAAACAGCTTTAAACTTTTTACCAGTCTTATTAATAGGTACAATACTAGGAACAATATTAGGATACTTTGGTGTTAATCCATTACTAAGTACATTATTTGGAGATATTGGTCTAGTAAAAGTAGAATTCATGAGACCAGTAGTATTATTTATCATAATTATTATTGGAATCAGTGGACTAGGATTTGTGATTGGTATATTAACATCATTACGTATCCGTAAAATATCACCACATGCATTAATGAGCGAATAAATAAAAGTCTTACTATATTATACTGTAGTAAGACTTTTATTTAGAATAATCACAAAAAGTACTATAGAAATATCTATAAATAAGGTAATATATAGATGAATCATTGACTTTGATTATAGAATTGTATACAATTATTTAAATTATAATAGGGGGATAAAACCATGGTAAAACAATATATCAGTACTAGAGGTAAACAAGAGCCAATTAATTTTTATCAAGCAATCGTTCAAGGGATTGGAAACGATGGTGGGTTAATCGTTCCAGATTTTGATTTTACAAAGGTAGATATTAAAAAATTATCAAAATTATCATATGTTGATTTAGCGACAGAAATTCTAAGTACATTTGTTCCTGAAGATGGAAAAGAATTATTACATCAAGCTTGTCTTGAAGCATACGGGAAGGGACTATTTCCAAGTGCTGTAGTACCAGTAGAAAAAGTAGGAGATATTTATATTGCAGAATTGTTCCATGGACAAACAGCCGCTTTTAAAGATATGGCATTATCACTATTACCACATTTAATGATATTATCTTTAAAACAATTAAAAGAAGAAAGAGAAGTATTAATCTTAGCAGCAACATCAGGGGATACAGGAAAAGCAGCGTTAGAAGGTTTTAAAGATGTTGCAGGAACAAGTATTAAAGTATTTTATCCACTAGATGGTGTATCAGAAGTACAAAAACAACAAATGATTACACAAGAAGGTAAAAATGTAGAGATAATCGGTATTGAAGGAAACTTTGATGATGCTCAAACAGCAGTTAAACAAGCTTTTGGTTCACCAGAATTAAAAGCCTTGTGTGAAGAACATAATGTGTTCCTATCATCAGCTAATTCTATTAATATTGGTCGTCTAATTCCACAAATAGTATATTACTTCTATAGTTATTTTACATTGGTAAAAGAAGGAGAAATAATTTTAGGAGATACAGTGAATTTCTGTATTCCTAGTGGAAACTTTGGAAATGCTTTAGCTGGTTATTTCGCAAAACAAATGGGATTACCAGTAGGGAAATATATTTGTGCATCAAATAAAAATAATATTTTAACGGATTTCTTTACTACAGGAAAATACGATGCTAATAGAGAGTTCTATAAAACAAATGCACCTGCCATGGATATTCTAGTTTCTAGTAACTTAGAACGTTTAGTATATTTTATGAGTGGAAAAGATGGACAAAAAGTGGATGCATATATGTCTAAACTTAAAGAAAATGGTGTATATCAAGTAGATGACGAAGTGCTACAAACAATTTCTGAAGAATTTAAAGCAGGAATGTTAAATGAACAAGAAGTATTAGATACGATTGCATCTTGTTATCAAGAAACAAAATATGTATTAGATACACATACTGCTATTGGTTATGGAGTACTTAAAAATTACCAAGAAACAACGAAAGACCCAACAAAGACAATTCTATTATCAACGGCATCTCCATACAAATTCCCAGAATCTGTATATGAAGCTTTGTACAAAGAAAAACTAGATGTTTATACAGCAATTAATGCATTGTATGAAAAAACAAAAGTAGCAGTGCCAAAACCATTACAAGATATGAAAGACCGTGAAATCTTACACAAAACAGTTATCGATAAAACTGAGATTATTCCATATATCAAAAAGAAAATTGAAGATATGTAAGGAGAAAATCTATGAAAGTAAAAGTTAGAGTTCCAGCAACAAGTGCTAATTTAGGACCAGGTTTTGATGTTGCCGGGCTAGCAGTGACATTATATAATACTTTCGTTTTTGAAATTCAAGAACGAGGTGTAGAAATAACAGGGTGTCCTGAACAATTCTGTAATGAAGATAATTTAACATACCAAGCTTTTAAAAAAGCTGCAGATCATTGTGGGTTAAATTTTAAAGGTGTAACTATTAATTGTAGTGGAGACGTTCCTTATACTAGAGGATTAGGAAGTAGTTCTACTTGTATTGTTGCTGGGATTGTAGGTGCCTTTGCCTTTAAGAATAGAGCTGAAGATCGACAAGAAATTTTAGAACTAGCTACTTTGATTGAAGGACATCCAGATAATGTTGCTCCCGCAATCTTTGGTGGGCTAACAGTATCTGTGATGGAAGAAGATAAAGTATCAACTTTAAATATTCCAGTAAAACACAAATATCGTTTTGTTACTTTGATTCCACCATTTACGTTATCAACTGAACAATCACGTTCTGTTTTACCAAATGAAATACCTAGACAAGACGCCATTAAAAATGTTTCTCATTTAGCACTGTTAGTAGCTTCTTTAATTAATGGTCATGATGAAGGATTAAAACTAGGATTTAAAGATTATTTACATCAACCTTATCGTGGAAAATTAATCACTGGATTTGATGAAATTGTATCAATTCTTGAAAAAGATGAAAAAGTATTAGGATGCTATTTATCAGGTGCTGGACCAACTATCATGGTAGTAATTCATGAAGAGGATGTTATGGGTGTTGTTCGCATTAAAGAAGAATTGGGAGATAATATTAAAGACTGGCAGGTTCAAAAATTAGAATTAGATACTCGTGGTTATACTGCAGATTATGAATAAGAAATATAAATTGCACACTTGGTAGAATCAAAGTGTGTTTTTTTGTTTGGTAAATGAACATTCATCATTGACGATTATTCATTTAAATGATATGATACTCTTGAAAATAAAAAAGGAGAATGAAAATGACAAGTCGAGTTATTAAAGATCCTAAAGTACGTAAGCAAGAAATTATTGATACTGCGATGTCACTATTCAGTGAGAAAGGATATGATTCTACATCTATTGCAGATATAGCTAGAGCGATGCATGTTGTTCCAGGGTTATGTTATCGATATTTTTCATCAAAACAAGAAATATTTGATGCTGCGGTGAAACAATACGCTAAAGAGTCATGTCAAGATTTTTTAGAAGTTATTCAAGAAACAAAAATGCCAATAAAGGAGCGTATTCATCATTTGATGATGTTAATGCTAAATAAAGAGGATAAAAGTAAATATCATGACTTCTATCATTCAACAGGTAATCAAACATTTCACTTTCAACTTAGTTTAGAAATGTTAGATTTTGTAGCACCGTTTATTAGTAATGAATTTGAAAGATTAAATATGCAGGGTGAGATGCAAATTGATGATGCAGAAGCAATGACAAAATTTATATTGTATGGTATCTTATCATTATGGATAGATTCATCCATAGAATTATCAAAGGATCAATTACAAAAAAAATTAGAACAAATAGAACAGTATATTTATAAATTATTAAATATAGAATAAATGATCCTAATGTATAACATTGGGATTAGTATTTAATATTATAATGAATAATCGTCATTGATGATTATTCATTAATGAGAGGTGAGAGAATGAAATTAAGTCCAGCAATGAAAAGCTATTTACAAACAATATATTTTATACATATAAATAAAAAACAAATTCATCTTAATGAAATCGCTACTACTATGTGTGTTACAAAAGCCAGTGTGAATAACGCTATTAAAACATTACATGCAGAAGGATTATTAGATTATCATTGTTATAGACCAATCGTTTTAACAAATAAAGGAATAGAACTAGGAAAAAGATTAGTGGAAAACCATAATATTATCAAAAAGTATCTACTCACAGTGTTACGTGTGAATAAGGAAGAGGCAGAAGAAGAAACAAATGCAATAGAGTTTATAATAAGTCAAAGGGTAATTACATGCTTTAAGGAACAAATTTCTTTAGTTGATAAACATCGTTTTATTTAATATATAGTTTGACCTTTGCACATGAGAATGTTATTCTATATATAGTTAGCTACAACTAACTATATATAGAAAATGGAGGGTTATTATGAAAGTAGTATATGTTTCAAGAACAGGAAATGTGGAGGCTGTAATAGGAAAATTAGGTCTTAACGATGCAGTAAAAGTAGAAACAGGTGATGAAGCTGTTAATGAAGATTTTGTTTTAATCACATATACCGATGGGTATGGAGATGTACCAATGGAATTAGAAAGCTTTTTACCTAACCATAAAGACTTAATTAAAGCAGTTATTGTTAGTGGTGACTTAGGATATGATGATGCATATTGTGTTGCTGGTGATAAAATAGCTGAAGAATATAATATTCCATGTTTATATAAGTTTGAAAACGATGGTACAGATGAAGACATAACAAAAATCAAGGAAGCAATTGCTAGTTTATAAAAAAGAAGTATAGTATTACTTCTTTTTTTCATATATAATGAAGACCATAAGGAGATGACTATTATGGTAATGAGAGATCCCAATAAAACAATCAGAAATATGATTGATAAACAAAAAACAGCGTATATTAGTTCAGTTGATAATGATGGTTTTCCTAACACTAAAGCAATGCTTGCACCTAGATTGATAGAAGGTATTAAAGTTTTTTATTTTACAACGAATACTTCCTCAAAAAGAGTACAACAATATAAAGAGAATAATAAAGCTTGTATATACTTTAGTGATCAAAGATTTTTTAGAGGCGTAATGTTACAAGGTGTCATGGAAGTACTAGAAGATCAAGAGAGTAAACAAAAAATATGGCAAGAAGGAGATACTATGTATTATTCAAAAGGTGTTAGTGATCCAGATTATTGTGTACTTCGTTTCACTGCTACAAAAGGAAGATATTACAGTAATTTTTCTTCTGAGGATTTTGATATAAAATAGGAGTTATTATGGAACAATTCGCAAGAACAATACGATTATTACAAGAAGAAAGTATTTATACTTTGAGTCAAAAAAAAGTAGCAGTATTTGGATTAGGTGGTGTTGGTAGCTATGTTGTCGAAGCATTGTGTAGAATGGGTGTGGGGCATTTAGTACTGATTGACCATGATGTTGTAGATATCACGAATATTAATCGACAATTATATGCATTACATTCTACTCTTGGTAAGCATAAGGCGGATATCGCAAAGGAGCGTTGTTTAGATATTAATCCAAATGTTAATATTACAACATATAAAGAGTTCTATTTACCAGATATGGAATTAGAGTACATGTTTGAAGATTGCGATTTTGTTATTGATGCAATTGACACAGTAAAAGCTAAAATAGCCTTGATTGAGTCTTGTTATCATAAAGATATTCCTATTATTTCATCAATGGGAACAGGAAATAAATTGGATCCAGGGATGTTTGAAATTGTTAAGATTAATCAAACAAGCGTATGTCCTCTAGCTAAAGTTATGAGAAGAGAATTAAAACAAAGAGGAATAACGAATTGTATGGTTTTATATTCTAAGGAACAACCAATTAAAGTAGACAGTAGTACACCTGGAAGTGTCAGTTTTGTTCCAGGAAGTGCTGGATTAAAAATTGCTGGGTATGTTATAAGTAAGTTATTGAAATAAAGGAGGATTATGATATGGAAGGTATTGTGAATATTGAAAAAACAAAAGAAGATATTGAGCGTTGTTTAAAAATTGTTAAGGAAGAAATAAATATAGATTTATCGGATGAACTAACAATTGATTTAACAAAAGATATTATGGATACGGCACTATTTATTGGTGGAGATTTTTCTGATGAAAATATTAAAGGAATTGCAGTACAATATAAAGAAACAGATGCTATCGAACGTTTTTTAAGAAAGCATGGTGTGAAATAATATGCAACATTATTGTGAAATTCCAACACCTAAGGGAACAATGCGGGGATTCTTTCATAAACCTAATGTTGAAAAGTTTCCTGTTTGTATCATTCTTCATGGTTTTACTGGACAAAAAACAGGGACAAAATTTTCTTACGTTCAATTAGCGAGAATGTTAGAAAGTAAACACATTGGAACAATTCGTCTAGATTTCTTGGGAAGTGGAGAAAGTGATTTGAACTTTAAAGATATGACATTTAGAGATGAGCTGTCATGTGCTAGAGTCATTCTAGAAGAAGTAGTAAAAATGCCTTCCACTACTGAAGTATATGTTCTAGGACATTCAATGGGTGGCTGTGTCGCAAGTGAACTTGCCAAGTTATATCCAAATGATATAAAGAAAATGTGTCTATGGGCACCAGCATTTAACTTACCAGAAGCATTAGATTATTTAGTTGGTAAAGTATTACCTAACGAAGAAGGAATATATGATCATGGCGGTTTTGAAATATCACAAGACTTTGTAGATGATATTATTAGTCGAAACTTCTATGAAAATTTAGATATTTATCAAAATAATTTATTAGTTATTCATGGCAGTGAGGACAAAACAGTTCCTTATGAAATTAGTGAAAAATACATACCAAAATTTAATAAAGAACTTACCTTTGTTACCATTGAAGAGGGAACACATAATTTTGATAATCTAGAACATATAAAAAGAGTATTAAAACTATCATTAGACTTTTTATCTAAATAAAACATTTTGTTTATCATAACAGAATGTTTTATTTATTATATAGAATAAAAAAGCATGATAAACACCAGATATTTATTGACTTTATTGCCATATGACCATATAATAGTACTTGGTCTTAAAGACTTGTAGCCCCGGAAACTACAGGAGATATGATATGAGACAAACAACAATGGCTAAAGAAGCCACTATTGAAAGAAAATGGTATGTTATCGATGCAGCTGGACTTACATTAGGACGTTTAGCTTCAGAAGTAGCTACAGTGTTAAGAGGTAAACATAAACCTACTTACACACCACATGTGGACACAGGAGATTACGTAATCGTACTTAATGCTGAAAAAGTAGTGATGACTGGTAAAAAACTAGACAATGTAAAATACTATCATCATTCAGGATGGTTAGGTGGTTTAAAAGTTAAAACTGCTAGAACTTTCCAAGAAAAAGATCCAACAGGATTTGTAGAAGCAGCAGTAAAAGGAATGTTACCACATAACACATTAGGTAGAAAACAAGGAATGAAATTACATGTTTATACAGGTAATGAACATCCACATGCAGCACAAAAACCAGAAGTTATGGAATTTAAAGGGTAGGAGGAAAGAAAATGGCAAATGTACAATATAGAGGCACTGGACGTAGAAAGTCATCTGTAGCTAGAGTTATTTTAACACCAGGTACAGGAAATATCGTAATTAACGATAAACCAGCAAAAGAATATTTACCATCAGATATATTATTAATGATTGTTAATCAACCATTAGATTTAACTAATACAGCAGATAAGTTTGATGTAAAAGTAAATGTATATGGTGGTGGGTACTCTGGACAAGCTGGAGCTATCCGTCATGGTGTTGCTAGAGCGCTATTAGAAGCAGGTTCTGATTATAGACCTACTCTAAAAGCAGCTGGATTCCTTACTCGTGATGCGCGTGCTAAAGAACGAAAAAAATATGGTCTTAAAAAAGCAAGACGTGCACCTCAATTCTCAAAACGTTAATAATGTGTTGCAAGAGATATACTCAAGTTGGGTATATCTTTTATTATGAAAATAACATTATTTGTTTCTTTTGTGCTATCAAAATGATATAATGTTAGCATGGAAGGAACAAAAATATGAAATATAGTCAACAAATAGAAAAAATAATAAAGGATAATAATGGTGTTGTTACTAATGAGATATTTGATAACAATAAAATTCCAAGAATTTATTTATCACGTATGGTGAAAAATAATAGTTTGACAAGAGTTGCTCGAGGAGTATATACTACAAAAGATGGAATTTTTGATGATTATTTCTTTTTTCAAAAACAGTTCAGTAAAGCAATTTTTTCTTTTCAATCAGCACTTTACTTTCATCAGTTAACTGACAGAGTCCCATTTCAAAAAGAAGTCACGTTATACAAAGGATATAATCCGCATTCTATTCCTTCAAATGTAAAGTTACATTTTGTGAAGAGAGAAATCTACGAACTTGGAATAACATGTCTAGAAACACAATTTGGGAATCGAATCAAAGTATATGATAAAGAAAAAACTATTTGTGATTTGATAAAGAACAGGAGTCTAATGGATGTTGAAATATTTAAAAAAGCAATAACACTATATTTTGAAAACAAAGACAAGAATTTATTAAAGCTTTATCAATATGCTAGAATAATGAAAATTGAGGATAAGGTTAATGATATTGTAGAGGTAGTTTATGGATAAAATAACATTAACAAATAAGTTGAAAAGAATTAGTAGGGAAAAACAAGTAGATTTTAATATGTTACTATCATTATATTTTATGGAAGATTTTTTAACAAAAATAGCGAAAAGTAGATATCAAGAATATTTTATATTTAAAGGAGGATTTTTACTGTCATCTATATTAGGGATAAGTAATCGTACTACTATGGATATTGATATTGAAGTAATTAAATATCCAATAGAAATTCATAAACTTGAAGAGATGGTTAAAGATATTATTAAAATCAATAATAATTATATAACCTATGATATTAAGAAAATTACAGCAATACGTGAACAAGACAGTTATGGAGGTTTTAATATCCAATTACTGGGGCATTTAGAAAATATTCGGCAACCAGTAAATATTGATTTTGCAACTGGAGATCCCATTACACCATCAGCGATAAAATATGAATATCAACCAATGATTGGTGATGAACCTATTTCGATTAATACATATAATTTAGAATCGATAATAGCGGAGAAATTACAAACTATTTATGAGAGAGGAATTGCGAATAGTCGTAATAAAGACTTCTATGATATATACCTTTTTTCAAAAATGAAATATAAAGATATTGATTTTAGAATACTATCTAATGCAATTTTAGAAACGTTTACCTATAGAGGAACACAGTGGAATTATAAAGAATTTATGGAGCTAATAAATATTATAGATAACAATAGAATTATGATTAATAGGTGGAAACAATACGCTAACTCACATTCATATGCAACCAATATACAATTTTCTGTCATTATAACTGAAGTAAGAAAAATAATTGAGAGTATTGAAAAAGTGTTACAAGTTGTTTAAATATAAGAGAAGTCAACGATTGTGCTGAGCAGTAATACACAAGATACATGTAATATACAATTTCTTTCTAATCGTTGATTCTAGAGCGAGCCCACAGTTCTCAAAACGTTAATAATGTGTTGCAAAAGATATACTCAATTATGGGTATATCTTTTATTATATTTAGAAGTCGATATATGTTATAATTTTTAGTATATAAATTTGCTAATCTAAAATATAAAACATCTAAAAAGGAGGAAAATAAGATGGAAAAAATATCAGAAATATTAATATATGAATCACAAGATGGATTAGCAGAAGTAGAAGTAAAATATGAAAGTGAAACAGTTTGGTTATCGTAAGATGATATGTCAAAATTATTCGATAAAAATAAATAAACTATTTCAAGACATATCAAGAATATATTTATATAAGGTGAATTGGATAGATAAGCAGTTGTTTCAAAAAATGCAACAACTGCTAATGATGGGAAAACTTATAACGTTGATTACTATAGCTTGGATGTTATTATTAGTGTTGGTTATCGAGTGAAATCTAAAAAGGGGACTCAATTTAGAATTTGGGCTAATAAGGTTCTGAAAGAGTATCTGATAAAGGGATATGCAATTAATCAACAACAACTAAAAATACCTAACTTAGAAGAGATAGTTGATATGTTGGAATATGCAAAGCAATTCAAAGGTACACTATTACTAAGTGGTGATGATATGTTAGAGTTTTTAAAATCATATAACAGAGGATTAAAAATATTGGATGATTATGATCATCAATGCTTAACAACAGAACAAAGTAGCGAAAGTATATATGTGATCAGTTATCCTGAATGTAAAGATGTAATTGATAAAACTGTGTTTGTGGATAAAGGTGATTTATTTGGTATCGAAAAAGATGGTTCATTTAAGTCTTCAATCGCTACTATTTATCAAAGTTTCGGAGGTGTAGAATTATATCCTTCATTAGAAGATAAAGCATCTAATCTCTTATACTTTATCACTAAAAATCATGCCTATGCAGATGGCAATAAACGTATAGCTGCAACTATTTTTTTATATTTTTTGGAACGTAATAATGCTTTACAGTATAATGGAGTTCCTATTATAAATAATGAAACATTAGCGACTTTAACAATTTTAGTTGCTTCATCAAATCCTAAAGAAAAAGAAAGTATCATTAATTTGATAAAAGTACTTATATCAAAGCAAAATTAAAATATTGTTTATGAAAAGTTATAGAGGTATGCAAAAACAAATAAGAAGTAGTAATCAGTTGTGCTGAGTAGTAATACATAAGATACATGTAAGATACAAATTCTCTCTAATTACTGATTCTAAAGCGAGACCACAGTTCTCAAAACGTTAATGATGTGTTGCAATAGATATACTCAATTTGGGTATATCTTTTATTTTTAAAAATAAAAACTTATATGTTAAATACGAGTATTGTAAAACATTTCTCATGAGTTTTGGTGAGAAAAAAGATCTGATTACGGGGAGTGTAAAATTAACCGTGTAAGTTGAGAGCGTACGGCTCAACTTATGCGGTTTTTATAATAGCTATGGTAAAATGAAAGAAACAGAGGAACAACATATGGCAAAAATAAAAAGAGAT
>JBKEBJ010000089.1:0-5783 GCA_047973105.1 Coprobacillaceae bacterium
AAAAATAAGTAAATAAAAAACTATAACTTAACAGTGTGTGTTATAGATAATAATAAATTTATTGTCTATAGCTTGGAATAATTGATACTCATTTTCTTTCCCAAACACACAATATAAAAAAGCACATCAATTATTCCAAGGTGTAGATGATAGACACCAAATACAACGAAAGGAGTTAAGCAATGTTAAGGACTACATGTATATATAACCAATCACGGCGGTATAGAATTTCTAAACAAATAAAAAAGACCAATTCATTTTTAGAGCAAATGAATTGATCACGAGAAAAATCAACTAAATTATAGCAGTAAATAAACAATAAATAAAGTAAAAAATGAAAAAGGAATGCTAGGAGTAGCATATGAGGTATATAAAATGTCAAGAGAAGTAGAAATGTTAGGTCAAGTAGTAGAGTTAGGACAAAATGATTTTCCGTTGAATAAGTTAAGTGATAAGTACGGAGAGTTAATGTATAAAAGACATAAGGAAGGTACAACTAATCAGGGTAAACCTAATGAGTTTAAACATATCCAAGTAGCTTGTACAGGAGAAGATGGATATGATGTTAATGTTAAATTATTATTGACAACAGAAAATAAGGTAGCGTTAGAAAAATTTAAAATGAAAGATCGCATTGATTTTGAAGATGTAATTATCGGTTTCTATACAGGACAATTTGATCAACCAACACAAACTATTAAAGCTAATAAGTTAGTATCATTTAATGGTCAAAAACAACCTAATAAATAATAATAGGTGCTAAAGCAGTAAAAGACATTAACTAGTTCATTGACAATTGAATATGCTAAATATATAGAAATCTGTATTGTTAATAGCACAAGCTGAAAGGCATAGAACCGACTAGGCACAATAAGGACAGTAAAAAGAGAGCGACACTATATATTTATTCAAAGCAAATAAAAGGTTTATCCGTAGAGCCATATAAAGAAATAACGGTTAATGTCGATTACATGAATTGTATTCATAAGATACATTGTGTTGTATTTTAAGTAAAAGAATATAACTCAGCTATTATAAAATAAATAAAATTTAAATAAAAATTAATGATATTAAATTGAAAGTATGTTAAAATTAAAACGATTGAGAGGGTATAATTATTATGAAAAAAATCAAGGAATTATTAAATACAAAAACAAAAAAGTTAGTTGCGAGTGGAATCGGAATACTAGTTATAGTAATAAGTAGTGTAGGGGTTTATGCATTAACTAATAATGAAAAGAAAGAATTATTAAAAGCAGTAAAAGAAGTTGTTATTGAGTATGGTGACGAAAAGTATACGGAAAAATCTTTAAAAGATGATATAAAGTTATTTGTAGATACTAAAAAACTAAGTGATCAAGAAAAATCAGAAGTTTTGAAAAATACAACAATTAATATTGATGGTTTACTAATCCAAGAAGAAAAAACATATCCAAAATTAGGGGAATACAAAGTTACTTTATCTTATGAAGATGAAAAACAAGAAAGTAAGATAGTTGTTAAAGATACTATCGCACCAGTATTTAATGAAACAAATGAGATATCATTAGAACAAACAGAAGATCATAACGCAGTTCTAGAATTATTAAAAACTTCTGTAGTTGCAGAGGACTTACAAGAAGTTACGTATTCATATGGTATAGGTGATGATGTAGAGAATCTAGCTGATATTAATACTATCGATTTTAATGTAGTAGGCGAATACACTATGCAAGTGATTGCGGTAGATAGTAGTAATAATACATCTACTAAACAAATTAGCGTCATTATTACTGAAAAGATCGAGGAAGTAGTAGAAGAAAATACGGAAACAAATAATTCTAATAATTCAAATGGTTCAAATAATAATAATGGTACATCTAACAATGGTACTGGTAATGATACTGGAAATAATAATACTAGTAACAATAATAATGGAAGTAATAACAATGGTAGCGGTAATAATGGTAGTGGAAGTGGTGGAGGAACTACAGAAACTCCACATAGTCATGATTATAAATCGCCTGAGTTAGATTGGTTTACTGACAGAGATACGGCAGTGGCGAAAGGAAATGAATTTATATTTAGTACTGCCAATAAGACTGGTCCTAAGTATACTGGCTTTGATGTTGTATATTGTTCATGTGGATTGATTGGAATTCTATTTAAATAAGGAAGTAAATTAAAAAATGAAATTGATATTTATTGGATTATTGTTATTTTATATTTTTGATGAAGGAGGGTTTCTGATATTAGCTATAATGATTGCTATATGTATGGCTTTATTTAGTGACGATTAAGAAATCATAAAAAAAGAATATTGAACAAAAGAAGATTATGAATAATCTTCTTTTTTTATTGTCAAAATGGAGGTTAAAAATGAGGAAAATTAAAGAAATATGCAAAAAACATATTAAAGTAATGTTAGTTGCTTTGCTTTTATTAGGTGGAGTGACACAATTAGGTATTATGGATATAGAAGCTTCTTCACATAATGTAACAGAAGAATTTTATTCAGAGTATACTGCCGTTACCGGTAATGGTGGTGTATGGGGTGTATATGCTTCATTACGTGTAGATGGTGAAGTTTCTTGGTGTTTACAAGCTGATAAACCAGTTAAAACAGGAGTTAATAATATGATTAATTTCTCGGATATTGGTATTAGTAATGAGCAACGTACAATTTTAGGTTTAATAGGTAATTTTGGTTATTTTACACAACCGAGTAGAGAAAGTGAAGTGTTAACACAAAATGCAATATGGACATATTTAGGGTATACAGATTGGTATCCTACGGCTAGTTGTCCAACAAGAGATGCATTTAATAGTTGGTATGATAATGTCATGTCAAAAGTGAGTGCATATGGTATAGGAGTAAGTTTTTACGATACTTCACATACAATTAATGTTGGAGAAACATTAACATTAACAGATACTAACGGTGTGTTAAGTAGTATGCAAGTATATTCTACTGATGGATTAGATGTTTCGATTAGTGGAAATGATTTAGTAATTACTGGAACTATAGGTGCAAATGATGTATCTGAAATTAATTTGATGAAACCTATTTCTAATCAAGGAACAAATTTTGTTGTTCGTGATGGAAGTAGTCAAGCAGTATCGGTATGTAAAACAGAAGATCCAAAAATGAGTTGGTTAAATATTAAAGTTAATAAATACATTGATGTTACATTATCTAAAGTAGATAGTGAAAATAATGAATTTAAACCACAAGGTGACGCAAGTTTAATTGGTTCAAAATTTGGATTATATGACGCTTCTAATGATCAATTATTAGATGAAAAAGTAATCGATGAAACAGGTAGTATTACTTTTAATCAGCTATGGGCAAATATGAATTACTATATTCAAGAAATTAGTAGTGGTGAAGGTTACGTATTAAATGGTGAGAAGTTTTATATTGACCCTGGGCAATTATTATCAAGTGGTACTGTAGGTGCTAATTTACAGTATTCAATGACTGTTGGAAATCAAGTAATGAAACAATCATTTACTATGATTAAAGTTTCGTCTAATGGAGAAAGTACAGAAGTACCAACATTAGAAGGGTCAGAATGGACAGTACAGTTAAAAAGTGATATTGCTTCTATGGGAATTGAAAATGCTCCAGTATATGATGTATTAACAACGGATAGTAAAGGTTTTGCACAATCTATCGAGTTACCATATGGGGAGTATAATGTAAGAGAAACAAAGACACCTGTAGATGTAGAAACTGCTAGAGATTTTACAGTTATTATTGATAAAGATAGTAGAGAACCACAAACATATAGAGTGTTAAACGACGCTCCTTATGAGTCTTATGTCAAAATTGTTAAAACAGATTTTGATACTAATGAAACAATAGTATTTGATTCTGTAGGTCTTCAATTTTATAATGAGTTAGGAGAGTTATATCGTCAAAAAGTAGCAGATAAATGGATTGATACTTTTATAACTGATGAAACAGGTACAGTTACTACACCGTTGAAAATGAAGGCAGGGACTTATTATCTTTATGAAGTTAAAACACCTAAGGGATATCTTACATTAGAGGAACCTTTAGAAATTGTGATTACAAATCAAGGTGCAGTACAAGTTGATGAAGACGGAGATCCTATTTTAGAGATTGTTATTAAAAATGAGAAACCAACCGCAAAAGTTGTGATCAATAAATCGTTTGAAACATTAGAAAATGAAACTGTAGAAGATACAGAAGAATTACCAAGTGATGAAGTAGTAGAAGAAACGGAAACTACAGAAGAAACAAAATATGCTAAATTTAAAGTAGAAGTACAAAGCGATATTATCAATCCTTCTAATGGAGAAGTATTGTATAAAAAAGGTGATGTAATTAACAATCTTAATAGTGAAGATGGTTTATACATGACTGCTGAAAATATGCAAGTTATTATTGATAATTTACCAATGGGTATTGATACGGCTAAATTTAAGATTATTGAGGTAGAAACATCAGATGGGTATAAATTAACAGATCCTATCGAAGTAGAGTTTACACAAGAAGATTTAACTACAAAAGAGTATGTATATACTATTGATGTAGAAAACAAATTATATAAGCCATATATCGGTACATTAGCTACAGGTATTAATGGTGAAAAAGTATTGGATCCAACAATCGATAATGAAATTATTGATACTTTAGCTTATGAAGATTTTGATACTTCGAAAGAATATACTTTAGTTACTGAATTTGTATGTAAAGAAACAGGCGAAGTAATTGCAAGTGCAAAAGAAGAAAATATTATTTTAGATGCTTCAAGTGGTGAGTATGTAGTTAGCTTAACAATTTTAGCTAACACAGTTAAAGATGGTGAGTATTATTTTAGAGAATTCTTCTATACAAGTGATAATCCGGATACACCATATGCCGAGCATAATGATCCAAACGATGAAGGTCAAACAATTAGATTTGAAACACCTTCACAACCAATTACACCAACACCAACTGTAACAGGAGATAATACAAATATCATGTTGTATGTAGGATTAGGAATTGTAGCAGTAGGTCTTTGTGTAGGTTTAGTTATTAGTAAGAAAAAGAAAAAAGAAGATAAATAAATAATAAGAAGGTCGTATTTATAAATATGACCTTTTTTATTTTTGCTTAGGAGGGAAGAAAGATGAAAAGGATTAGTAAAATATTAAAAAATGAAAAAATAAGAAATGTGATATTAAGAGTGTTATTAATTATTATAGTTAGTGTTTTATTATGTAATATCCATAATCAAGTAAATTTTGAAAAAACACCATTAACAAAAGAGGAATATGAACAAGTTTTAACAATAAATCGAGAAGATGATATTAAAGATTATGTATTTATGTATCAAGAAACTATTATGTTTGATAATGGAACAACTAAATGTAGATATTATAATGATGATTTAGAGATATCGTTAGATACTGATATTAAAGAAGAAGCTATTCAAACAGAAGTTAATAGCATATTTTTTATTATTAAAGTAAACAAAGATTACGCAATAAAAACAAGTACTCTTTTTGGTTATAATGAGAAAACAAGCTATTATTTAACAGGTTATAAAATCAATAATTATGATTATCAAACATATGAAAACATAGAAAACGAATTAGGAATAAAAATAGATGAAGTATATAAATCATATGTTGATAATTTCAAAGATGGAAATACTGTTGATTCACTAATTAAGAATAGTGAATTACTACCATTAATAACATATTATTTTTTCGCACTATTAGATTTTTTATTAATATCTTGTACTGCTATTGGAATATTTTTGAATTCTATATTTCATTTTAATCCT
>JBKEBJ010000109.1:0-8275 GCA_047973105.1 Coprobacillaceae bacterium
TCTCCGTGAGCACTTTGGTGTAAGTTCATGTAATCCATATCAATCTCATCTTTAGGAATAGATCTATTAAATTGAGTGTGTAAGTGTAATAATGGCTTATCTAATTTTGATAGTGCATTAACCCACATCTTCGCTGGTGTAAATGTATGTGCAAAAACAATAACACCAACGCATTCTTTACTACTATTTACTTCTGTAAACACATCGTTAATCTCTTCTTTTGATTTAACTAGTGCTTTAAATTCGATATCGTGACCTGTAGCTTCTTTTAATGAATTAACAATCACTTTTGAATTTTCTTCTACTTGTCTTAATGTGTCATCTCCATATAGAGTTTGACTTCCTGTAATAAACCATACTTTTTTCATATTATCTCCTAATGTTATTTAGTTATTATGCTTCTATTTATAATTTACATTTTGTAGAACTTATTTTTTCAAATTGGATTACAAGTAAGTTCCTAACTAATAATCCAATAGTAATTCTTATATACCTTTTTCGATTTCCTCTAATGTTTTTCCTCTTGTCTCAGGAACAACAAAGTGAACAAATAGTACTCCAACAAGACAAATTAGACCAAATATTGCGAATACAATTTCTTGAGCTAATGCAGCAGTCATTATAGGGAATAATAGACCTACTAAAAATGATCCAATCCAGTTAAACGATGATGCAACACCAGTTGCACGACCACGAATTGCAAGAGGGAAGACTTCACCTACAATTACCCAAGTTAATGGAGCCCAAGTACAAGAGTAAAATGCTACGTATACACTTAAAAATAATAAGATTAACATCGAGTTCGTATCTGACGATACAAAGTTACTTAATAGCGCTGGTAATATAAAAGATAGTCCCATTACTAATCCGCCAACTTTTAATAAAGTTTTACGATTAATTCGATCAGCAATAACTAGAAAGAATAATGCACCTAAAACTAAGATGATACCTTGAATAATTGGCCACATTAGCGCTTCACTTGCTGCATGCCCTGTTGCATCCTCCACAATTAAAGGTATATAATAGAAGATTGCATTTGCTCCTTGGAATTGTTGTAATGCGGCAACTCCTACACCGGCAATTAACAACGGTCTATACTGAGGTGCAACCATTGCTCCCCAAGATGAATTACTTTCAATCACTTCTTCATTTTTAAAAGATTCAACAATTTCATTAAATTCTGTTTCAACCTCATCTTCTTTTCTAATGAAACCTAGAACTCTTTTGGCTTCTTCAAATTTTCTAGTCTTAACTAAAAATCTAGGTGATTCTGGTAATGCAAGAACTCCAAAGAATAAGATTACAGCTGGTACAGCCGCAAGCCCTAACATTAATCTCCATGCCATAGTTTCAGGAAAACCTTGTAACATAAAGTCAACAACATAAGATATTAACATCCCTGAAACAATCATTACTTGGTTTATTCCTGATAATCTACCACGCAAATGAGCAGGTGACATTTCTGACATATAAGCTGGGACTAATGCAGATGCTGCTCCTACTGCTAGACCTAAAATAATACGAGAACATATCAAGAATACTACTCCACCATCAGGTGAAAATGCTGATAATAATGATCCTAGTACAAATATTAAAGATGATACTAAAATCATTTTTCTTCTACCAAGCGCATCCGAAATAGTACCTGCAATTGCTCCTCCTGCAATTGCTCCTAACATCACTGATGATGTAATCATTCCGATTGCCATTGGATTATTTGCCAGATTCCAATCATTTTGCAAAAACGGTAAAGCACCAGTCATTACCCCAATATCGTATCCAAATAGAATTCCTCCAAATGCACCAAAGAAATAAATAAACTTCGATGAAACTTTTTTATTTGATTTCATAATTTTCTCCTCAAACTTTTTGTAATCATTTCCACATGCAAAGTTTATCATAGAAAAAATAAAATGTAACTCACAAAATTAAAAGTATTGAACTTGTATTAGCTTAAATAATACAAGTAACCGATTTTTTCCTGTTATTTTTAAAACTTGTATTACGTTTTTAAGTACATGTTATACTATTGATATGAATAAAAATGAAATTATTTACAGTTTGATAGTTGAGAATATAGAAAAAGAAGTATATTGTAAGAATTCAGCACTACCGTCCGAACAAAAATTATGTGAAGTATATAAAGCAAGCCGTGTAACGGTACGTAAAGCACTAAGTAATTTAGAAAGAGATGGTTACATACGTAAGCAACAGGGGAAAGGAAGTATTGTAATACGAACACATCTCACATCTAAAACAGTTTTACTAATTATACCCGATGTCTTTCGTTATATATTTAGCGATTTAATTAAGGGTATTGAATATACGCTGCGATCTAAAAATATTTCTTTACTTATTGCAAATTCATATAATGATCAAAATATAGAGCGTAGCATTATTAGAAATCATATTGATAAAGTTGATGCAATTATATTTGAGCCTGCACAAGTTAATAGTACGAAGTATAAGTACTCTAAGACATATGAGAAACTTTTATCTAAGCCTACAATTTGTATAAACTCAAAAATACCAAATACATATTTACATAGTTTAAGCTTAAGTGATAAAGAGATAATGGAACTAGTGTCGAATTATGTCCTAAGTCAAAATAAGAAGAAGATATTAATTTTTGCCAAAACTGATGACTTGCAAGGTTCTGCACGGCTTCATGGAATTGAAAATATTCTTTCCAAAAGTTCTTCAAACTACTTAGTTGTTGAATTCAACACTGAAAATGAAGCAGAGAAGCTAGAGAATTTAGCTTTTTTATATAGAAATTTTAAACCTGATTGTATTATGTTTTATAATGATGAATACGCTTATAAATTTTTAACAAATTATAATATTAATCCTATAGTTGATGATATCTTAATAACTGGATTTGACAATACTGAATATTCAAATGGACAACCATATAGGTTCATATCCCCAAACCATCCAAAAGGAAAGATGGGAATTGATGCCGCTAATATGATTATAAAAATGTTAGATGGTGAACAAGTAGAATCTAAAGTATATGAATCTGACATTGATTTCAATAAATAAAGCTCACTTCGAATTGAAGTGAGTTATTTTGTGTGTTAGAACTAATTGCTTTTATTAACCCAAACACGCATTTCATTTTCCCCACGGTTCGCCCATGCGTAATAAGGAATCAGTTTTATAGTTTGCTCAATCAGTTTTGGTGAACTATAAGAATATAATTGATTAGTTTCATTTTCTAGTTTATACCCAGATAAATTGATTGATACAATACCGCCTAGAATCTCTTCTTTTTTAGTTTTGATTACAGGGGAGCTACTAATTAATAATGAACCCAAGATCTTACCATTATCAACTTCTTCAATACAGTAAACTAATGGCCCTCTGCTTATTGCAACTTTTCCAATATTATTTGACACTTTTATATTTGAATAATTTTGTCTTACTGCCATTTCAAAATGTACTAATATATTACAATCACTAAATTTTTCTGTAATCATTGCATAACCATTTTGAATATCTAGTTCTACTAACTTTCCATCAACTGTGATAGAGTACTTTTCACACCAGTTTGGGATTCTTAGGCCTACTGTAGTTATTTCATTAGAATTAATAATTAACTTTATATCACCGTCATGTGGATATGAAGTAGATAACTCAATTTTCAATTTATCTGTTGAATAAGTATTAGGAATAAATTGATTTATGTAAGTTCCATTGTCATTTTCTGTATAAATATAATCTTCTAACGAACTAATTAAACGTGCAATATTTGGTGGACAACATGCACATCCAAACCACTCTTGTCGAATTGGTTTAACATGTTGTTTATTAGGGTCTAGTTTGCACTTTTGAGGATCTACTTCTAATGGATTTACATAGTAGAAATGCTTTGCATCTAAACTCATTCCCGCAATAGTTGTATTAAATAAGGCGCGTTCCATTACATCGGCATATTCGCTATTAATTTCTAAGTTCAGCATTTGCTTAGCGAAGAAAATCATTGAAATTGCTGCACATGTCTCACTATATGCTGTGTCATTTGGCAGGTCATAATCTAAAGTGAACGCTTCCCCACTCGCAGTACTCCCTATTCCACCAGTAATATACATTCTTTTATTTACTACGTTATCCCATAATCTTTTTGCTGCTTTAACCTGCTCTTCTTTATTTAATAACTTAGCATTTTCAGCAAGTGCTGTTGCCATATATCCAAATCTAACAGCATGTCCAACAGCTTCATCTTGTTTTACAATCGGTTTATGTGCTTGATACATTTTCACATCAATTATTGGACTTGGATTATCATTATATACACTGTTATATCCTAACGCAGTTTCTTCGTCAATCTGTTTTTGATATGTTTCAGTATCAATCCCTCGAACATCTAATAAATAGTTTGCTAAATTGAGGTATTTTTCATCATTTGTTAATTCATAAAGTTTTAGTAATCCAATTTCAACTTCTTCATGCCCATCTGCTATGTGAAATTTTCCATCTTCTGGTCCAAAATAATTATCAATTTGATTAGCTAATTTAATAGCCATGTCAAGAACTAATTGGTTTTTAGTACCTTTATAGTAAGCAACAGCAGCCTCAAAAAAATGTCCAGCACAATATAATTCATGACTCTCGAACAATCTTTTGTACTTTCTTTCTGGGTGTTTAATTTGGAAATATGTATCAATATAACCATCTTCTTCTTGTGCTTTAGCAATTAATTCTACAATTTTATCTGCATTTGTTTTTAATTCCACATCTTCTTTGTGTTCTAAAATATAACCAACTGCTTCTAACCATTTATATACATCACTATCTTGGAAAACCCAACCCTCAAATTCCTCAGATTCAAGTCCAGCTGCGATTTCTAAATTACGAATAGCATGACTTTTTTCCACATCATGTAAAACCTTATATTGATATGGAATCATAACCTCTTCAACTAATTTTTTGTAATTTTTAAAAAATCCATCTGTTATTGTTATTTGTTTATTCATTTGTCTCCTTAATAATTCCTCTTCTTTTTACTAACTCACGTTCCACATCCCTGTAAATTTTATCTAAAGGATTGAATTGAAGTGCAATTAGATAACCTACATAAAACACTATAGGTGCAACAACGTAAACTATTCTAATTCCCATTAAAGCTTCCGTTGACTGTTGTACATTTGGAACATAGCCACTAAATGCTAATATATAACCAACAAGCGCAGTTCCTAACCCTGCACCTACTTTTTGACCTAATGAAGCACCTGCATATGTTAAACCTTCAACTCGAACACCAGTTTTATATTCTCCATACTCAATACTATCTCCAAGCATAGCAAATGTTGCTGACATAATTGGTCCAATTGCCATCCCTGTAAAGATTAATAGAATAGCTAAAATCCATAAACTTGTTATAGTTCCTTCTCCTACAAATACAAAAATTGCAAATGAGAATATAGATGCAAAAAATAAGCATATTTGCGTCATCTTAATTTTCCCGAATTTCTTAAATCCTCGATCCGTAAGCAATGAAAGAGATATGATTTGTCCAATAGTTGGTAATAATAGGTAGATACCTACTAGTGCCGGATTTCCTAAATAGTACTGAACATAATATGCAGCAGCTCCCCCCATCATTGAAGATGCAATATTAGCAAAGAGCATACCAATTGTTAATATAATCCATACTCTATTTTTTGATAAATTACTAACTGCGATTTTAAATGCCACTGTATTTTGTTTTTCCACTGAAGTATCTATGGGGAGTTCATAGGAATTATTGTACACATAAAACCAAATCACTACAGAGATGATACCTAATGTTACAAACGCTGGAAAATATCCAAACTTTTGAACTACCGATGGTACAAAAAGAGATACAAATGCATACCCACTCATTGCAAAAGCCATTCTATATACATTTAATGTTCCTCGTTCATCAACATCACTAGTCATCTTGGTTGCAAGTATACCATAAGGAATATTAATAATTGTATAAATCATATTTGTAACATTATAAGCAATAAATGCATATAGAATTTTCACTGGCATAGAAGCATCAGGTGTAATAAAGCATATTACAGCTGATATTCCAAACGGTATTGCAAACCATTTAAAATATGGCCTTGCTTTTTCACCATTAAATTCATGTCTGTCTATAAACGCTCCCATTAATGGATCGTTAATACCGTCCCAAACTTTTGAAATAAGAATCATAGTACTTGCAGTTGCTGCTGCAATTCCTACTACATCAGTCCAGAAAATTAGTATAAAAGCTGATAATGACCCATAAATGAATTGATTAGCAACGTCACCCAATCCATATGTAACTTTATCTTTAGTAGATAATTTTTTGTTGAAAATAACACTTTTTTTCATATTTACTCCTCTTGTAATATCATTTTACAATGTTGATTTTACCAATATAGCACGAATATAAAAACATCACATTCCAAAAAAAAGTGTACTTTTCCGTACGAATGTAATCGTTTTATGTTAGTATTTAGGGAGAGGAGGAGCAAATGAATTCATTTAAGTTCAATCTAGAAAAAAGACTTACATATGTCCGTGGAGGAAAATTTGTCGGTGATAAAGGTTGGATCCATGACCGTCGTCTACCTACTGATTACGAAGTCATCATTGGAATCCGAGGATGTTTGTATTTGACTATTGGAAACGAAACAGTAACTATAAGAGAAAATGATATTTGTCTTATGCCTCCTAATATAGTTCACCACGGAAGTAAATCACTAACCGAAGAAACTAGTTTCTTTTGGCTACACTTTTTAACTCGAGAATATTGTGATACTAATTCGTCAATAACATTACCTATGTTCATACACTTGGATAATGTCGATAGCATCATCTTATTAACAAAATATTTATTAGATAAATCATTATCTAACACAAGTCAGCTTAATTTGGATTATTCAATGTCTCTTATATTATTAGAAATTGACAATAAGATAAATTATAAACAAAAAATATATAATAATCTAGTTGTTCTCGCCGAGGAATATATTAGAGTTAATATATACGAAAATTTATCTGTCACTGACGTTGCTGATTATTTGAATTATTCACCTGATTATATCTCCAATGCCTTTCGTAATTACTACGGATACTCTTTAAAAAAGTATATAGTTAAACAAGAGATAGCTGAAGTTAAAAATTTACTAATTACTACAAACTTATCTATCAAAGAAATATCAAGAAAGTTTAATTTTAATGACGAAAAATATTTAATGAGAGTGTTTAAAAAACATGAAAATATAACAATTTCAACATTTAGAAAATCATTTATAAAAATAAAGTTAAACTCTGATAGCGTAGATGAATAATAAAACTCACTTCGAATTGAAGTGAGCTTTCTTTATGCTTTTCTCTATTAGCTACTACACCACCATCAACTAAGATATCAGTTACTGCTAAGTAAGTTAGTCTTGGATCTGCTATCTTATAAATGCGTTGACCTATTTCCTCTGGTTTATCCATACGTTTAATTGCACTTTGTTCAATGAATTGTTTTCCTGCTTCATATTCACTACGACCCATTGGCATATCAATTAACCCCGGTGATAATGTTAGAATGCGAAGTCCACTCTCAGCGTACTCAATACTCTTATGATTCAAATATGATCTAACAAATTGTTTGAATAGACCTCAAGTAAATCCTAGGCGCATACTTGCTGGTATTTATTTAACACAACGGTCAAATTTTAATTTAAACCGCTCAATATCTTTTGTGCTTAGTTCAAATATTTTGTGTGGTGTTAATCTAACAGATATCATATCTGCTGACATTGATGATAAGTTAATCAATACTCCCCCGGAAATAATATGTTCTTTTAAAATATTTGTTACATTAATAACACCAACTGCATTTATATTTATTATTAACTTCTAATCACCAATACTTGGTGAAACACCAGCACAGTTAACAACTACTTCAATTGAACCAAGATTTGCTGCTTCTTTTGCTAATGTGTTTACACTATCAATATCTGTTACATCACATTTAATTGGAATTACATCCGCCCCTTGATCATACAATTCTATAACCGCTTTATTTAGTTTATCTACATTACGTCCAGCAATAACAACTTTGTATTTTTCTGCAAATATTCTAGCTGTTGCTTTACCAATACCACTACTACCACCATTTATTATTGCAACCCTGTTCATTATTCCTAGTATAATGAGATTACCCCATTATACACTCCTCTCATTTATTTTGTATTTAGCAGAATAGAAATTTTTCTTATAATATAACTAGCAGGGAGACACTGACATGACTCCAAGTCTA
>JBKEBJ010000104.1:0-1986 GCA_047973105.1 Coprobacillaceae bacterium
ATCATACTATTAGTTGTTTTATCGAAATAATAAACATATAAATCCTTTGAACCTAAATATTCAATAAATTCATAGTCGGCTTTTACTCTGATTAAGGCTTTACCAGGTAGCTCTCCATTACTTTCAAAGTCTATAACCACAGAAGGTTTATCTTTCACAATATCACTTATTTCTGTTGCGTTATCTGAATAGTAATTTGAAATAGGCTTAATTTCTACATTTAAGTCAATATCTTTTGTAGAAGTTATATCTTGTCCATTAAATACCCATTGAACTCCATTTTGTTGGAATATTATTTCTTTATTAGTTCCTTTGATAGCATCAAAAATATCAGAAGAAACTTTTGAACCTGATGAATAATCGATTAAAATTTTACTTCCATCTTCTGTGTTTTTTATGTCGTTGATTAGGTTTGGATTTTTTGTGTTTGTAGTTAGATCTAAGGTATCATCATTAATGACAAAAAAGTTCGTAGTAAAACTTAGATTATCATAGCTTTCAGAATATATAATTTCATTCCCTGCATAATCTCTAGCATACGCATAATTAATATAATACGTTCCTGGTAGTGCATACTCATTTATATCTATATGTCCAATATATAAATCTGTATTTTCATCATAATCCAAATATGTTGTAATTGTCTTGTCGTAATCTGCATTATAAAATTGAACAAACATAAAATCTATTCCTGATTCATCTATTGCTTTTACAGTGATTTTAATAGTTCCTGGTGCTTCAATCTGCACTTTGTCAATATCTATATCGCTTATTTATGGCTGTACATTATCCGTAACATCATTAATTACAACAAAGTTTGTCATAAAATTTAGATTATCATAGCTTTCAGAATATATAATTTCATTCCCTGCATAATCTCTAGCATACGCATAATTAATATAATACGTTCCTGGTAGTGCATACCCATTTATATCTATATGTCCAATATATAAATCTGTATTTTCATCATAATCCAAATATGTTGTAATTGTCTTGTCGTAATCTGCGTTATAAAATTGAACAAACATAAAATCTATTCCTGATATATCATCACTTGCCATAACCGACACTTGAATACTAGACCCACTCGTTGTTCCAACTTCAACAACTGTCTTATCAAGAACAATATCTGTTATCACTGGTGGTGTAATATCAATAATTCGCAAATTTTCATTTGCATAAATCATATTCGTACTTGAAAAAGCAAGTACAAAGGCTAATAATAGTGCAATTTTCTTTGTCATAAAGACCTCCTAATTAATTATTAAAAATTATTTTATTTTTCTATGTTATTACTATCTATTTCTTTTACATCTTGAATTATATCTGTACCAACAATATTAGGTATAGTTGGCAAAATAGCGTTTACATCACCCAACATTATATCGATATTTTCATTTGGTTGTGGTACTGCGTTAAATTCTGGAATTATCACACCATCAATAGTTGGTGGTGTTAGTGTTATCTTTGTACCATCTGCCAAAAAACTAGACATAAGGCTCTCAGCACTTGCATTACTTTGTGTTGAAGTGCTAGTTGAGGGTATTTCATAAGCACTTGGTGCATAGTCAACATCTAAATCATTAAAAACACTATAATTTGAGTTAGAGTGTGAAACAGTATTTGAATGTGATGTATGCGAGCCATGACTGATATGTGAAGCGTGTGAACTATGAGACCCATGGTAACTACTGCCTGATGAATGAGAACTATGTGAACTATGTGAGCTATGAGAACCATGCTTAGCAAATACATCTATTGTTGAAAGTATACTCATTAACATCATCATTGTACCAACAGTAACAAGTTTATTTCTTGTAATGTTACCATCTTCATCATTTATTAAATTTTCAATACTTCTTTGTATTTTAGGAAAACCAAAATTTTCATTCATAATATCACTCCGTAACTTTTATACATTTACCATTTTGCCAAGTTGTTAAATAAGAGGTATTTTTATCAACGTAGAATAAACAATCTCCAGTA
>JBKEBJ010000173.1:0-5370 GCA_047973105.1 Coprobacillaceae bacterium
AAACTAGCAGTAGGGTATAGTTGTAATAGTTCCTTGTATTGTTCTCTTGTTAAAGTATTAATGAATTTCATGTATGTATCCTCTCTACGTTATATCCTCAATTATTTTATCATATATTAGATAAAAAGCAATGAAAGGTAAAGATATTATTAAGAACTAACTAAAATATTATTTGTATGTTAATGGATATAAATAACAAATAATAATAAAGTAATTTACTAATTTGATTTATATATAATAATAGATGCAAAAATTGCATCTAAAGGAGGTTTAACATAATGTTTAAAATCGCTGCATGTTTAGGCAGGAGATTTAACAATTAGTTAATATATTACTTAAGAGAGAATTCCATCGTGGAAAATGTAATTCTATTAATAGTCATATTAGTGTTACTGATTAGACTATTAGAGAATAAAAACGATGAATAATCATCTTTAGTATTATAACTACTGTTAAACTTCTGAGCATGTGAAAAGGAGAAGCAGAACCTTCTCCTTTTCTTTTAATAACTACTGTAGATATATTTTAACACATGTTATAATATGAATCAATCTTTTTAGTACAATTATGTATTTAAATTATAATATAACATATTGGTTAATATATAAATAATATACTACTGCTCTAATATTACTATTTGGAAATACTTTTTTCATTATTTTTGTATAGTATTCCATTTGTGGTTGATGTAATTTAATTAGTGTCTCTTCATTTGTGTTTTTAGCGACCCTATCTGTTTTATAATCAATGATAGTAATATCATTGTTATTGATTATAATAGCGTCAAATATCCCATGAATGATTTGTCCATTTTCTTCTTTTAAAGTAAAGTTCTTTTCACGATATACATGTTGGCTTTTTAATAGCCATTGGTAAACATCACTATATATAAATTGTTGGAGGTGATGTTTATAATTTTCTATAACTGTTATTTGTTCTTTAGAATATATATCTAATTGATAAATGGATGATAAAGCAATATCAATATCGATATTTTCTTGTAAAGGAATATTTTCTAATACACTATGAATAATTGTTCCACGATCATTCGCTTTTACAATTCTATTTTCTTCTGTATCATAAGAAACATCAATAAATTCTCGGTCTCCATCCTTTATTTTTTTAGTTACTGCAATGCTTTTTTCTAAAATATTCTTTTTTGGATATTTGAAGTTCGCATACTTAATATATGTATCTGTATTAGGAATACTATTTATTTCTTTTTGATAACTATATTCTGCAATATCGGAGTCAGTAATTAAAGAAAGTTTGAATTTTGCATGCTCAGTATTGGAAAAATGATTATTTGGATTTTCATAGATAGCGATTGTATCCGCGTTATGTTTTAAATCTTGTAATAGTGCATCCTCAATTTTATTCTTGAATTCTCTTTCCTTACATTGTCTTATAAATTGCGGATGACGAATAATGGATAATCCTAACCAATCCAAATAGTTAGAAGCATTTCTTATATTACGATATAGAAGAACAGTATCTTTGGAATTGTTTCTTACCATATCTTCATCTTCGTTATTTATAATAGCTTGTTGCCAAGATTGTACTTGGTCAAAAGATTTAACAGCACCGCTAAGAATTAGTTTTTGAGAAGCTCTTGTTAAAGCAACATAAAAAATACGTAATTCTTCATCAATTAATTCTTTAGTTTGAGCACTAGCAATAAGTTTTCGATATTTGTTATCATATTCAACACTAACATCTTTATAATCACCAATATTTTGCTTAATACGGGGTTTTATTGCGATACCTAGTTGTTTATCCATAATCATTCGTTCACGACTGTCTTGCTTGTTAAATTGCTTATGAAGTTGCGAAACAAAGACAATAGGAAATTCTAATCCTTTAGATTTGTGAATTGTCATGAAAGAAACAGTATTACTATTCGTAGATAGTACCTGTCCTGGTGACATATTAATACCATTTTCCATTCGTTGAATATACTTAGAAACAACAACGTGTAAAGGATCACTTTCTTGTGCAAGGTGTTCTAGTAATAATTCAATATTCGCATAACGTTGCTTGCCATTGATTAATGAAGAAATAAATAATGGATATTGACTGTCTTCATAAAATTTAACCATTAATTCTTTTACTGAATGTGATTTACTATAAATGACTAAGTCATGATAATATGCAATAAATGTTTCTAATTGTTGGGAGTATTCTCCCTTGGATTCAATATACTGCAGAATATTATCATAAACAGAAATGGTTTTATCAATTCGAATATCTAATAATAGTTGTTCATTGAAATGACTCATTACATAATTTCCTTTTAACATACTAACCATAGCAATATCATCCAAATGATTATCAATAGCACGCAGTACATAAATACTATTAATAATTTCTTGCGCTTGTAAAAAACCTTGACTTAAGACTATTTGATTTGGAATGTTATAACGATCAAATACTTTTTTAAAAGTAATGAACTCGGATGTATTACGCATCAAGACGACAATATCTTTATACTCAGTAGGGCGAGTTTTAACTTTATAATCATCTAGTATTAATTTACCTACAAGTTCTTGAATTCTTTTTCCAACAACCATTGCTTCTTTTTCAGCAGTTGTTATATCAGTACCTTTATTTTGTTCCATTAATAGTACTTCAGTGGTAAATCGTTGTTCATCATCTAAACGCTTTTTTACAATATCAACATCTTCTTTTGATAACGCTCTTTCTTTTCGTAAATAATCATAATTAAGTTTAGCACTCTCATCATAATAGTAATCTAAACCACCAATATCACTATCCATAATTTGATTACAAATATAGTTAACACTATCCAAAACAATTTTATTTGAACGATAATTAAATTTTAAATCAATGCGTTTTGTTTTTGCGGATAATGAAGAAGTATCATAAGTAAGATATTTTTCATTAAATATTTCGGGATCTCCACCTCGAAACTTATAGATGGATTGTTTCATATCACCAACCATAAAACAAGGAATATCAGGTTGTTTGTATTTCGCAATCTTCATGATTAACGTTTCTTGGATTTGGTTTGTATCTTGATACTCATCAATCATAATTTCTTTTAATTGGTGATATAAAGCATCAACAACATGATATTTTGGATCTAATAGTGTATGTGCAAATCCTTCTAAATCATTAAAGTCTAGTAAAGAATGTTCTAATTTATATTTTTGATATTGCTTCTCAAAAATAGAGACTAGAGTAAAAAGAGTATCTAAAGTTTTATAAGAAACATTCATGATTTCACTGAATTCTTTTATGTCAGTGTAGAGAATATCTTCAAACTTGGTAATATATCCTTTGGTAATACTAGTTTTTAATGCATTATATTGTTTTTGAAATGGTTTTGTTTCTTCATCAAAGGAAGCACGATATGATTTATCTAGAGTTGGCTTTCCTTTTTCAATAATAACTTGTAAAGATTCATTTTCTAAATCCTGTAGGATATTATAAAAATATTTAATATAACAATCATATGGTGAAGGTAATTCAACATTTTTACCTTTTTCATATGGATTATTATAAAAAAATGTCAGTCCATTTGTTTGACAATAATTGCGAAGTTCAATAAGTTTATTTTTTCCTTCTATGACCTTTATTTTTAATTCTTCTTTAATTGCAGAGGCTAAACACCAAGAATCAATAGAATCCTGATTAATGATAGGACTATAAATACGTTCTTTTAAACTTACTTTATAAGATTCAAAATCATCAATATTATGAGATAAGGTATAAAGTTTCAATAATAAAGATTTAAAATCATTGAAATGATAGGTATTAAAATTGGTTGTTATAAACTTTTTAAATGCGTCTTCTTGTAACCAAGTATCAATGCATTCATCTAATATTTGATGTTGGATTAATAGCGGATCACTAATAATATCAAAATTACTAGGAATCGCTAATAAGTAACCATATTGCTTTAAAAGGGTACTACAAAAACCATGAAAATTGGTAATATACGCAGTAGGCAATTTTTGTTTTTGTAATAGTAAATGTTCTTGAATACGTAAATCAATGTTATCTTTTAACCGTGCATCTAAATCTTGTTCTAAACGTTGCTTCATTTCTAAAGCGGCAGCGTTTGTGAAAGTCAACACTAATAACTCATCTACATGATAACCTTCCTCTAATAGAGAAAGAATACGACTAACAAGGATTTTAGTTTTTCCAGAACCAGCAGGAGCAGATACTAAAATAGAACATCCACGACGTTCAACGGCTTCTTGTTGGGCTTCATTTAAGGGACTAATCTGCATTATCATCACCTCCTAATACAGCTTCAATATCAATGTTTTTTACTAATGTAGGATTATTATAAAAGACATCTAAGTTACATATAGAACGATATGAACAATATGAACAAGGGTTCACCTTCGTGTGAATCGCTGGGTCATTACTGCCTTTAGGAGAAATAGAAATAGTACCAGTATAAATTTTTTGATATAAATAAGATATGTGTTCTCCTACAATACTAAGTAATTTCTCTAAAGAATCTTTAGTTATAACATTTCCTTTATAACTATTATCTCTTTTTACATGTCGAACTTTAATAATATTCGAAGTACCATCTATTTGATTATCAATATCTTCCACAATATCATCAACAACATATCCGTTCATACGATATTGTTTGAAGAAGTTTTCTACTTGTTCTTCCTCTAATATTGATAATGAGCTTTTTAGAATTCTTTTTTTAGTATTAAAGTACAATAAAGCACCTTTTTCCAATTGCTTATCTTTAGCTAAGATATCCATATATAATAACATTTGAATATTAAATCCTTGCATGGCTAATCCTAAATCCAAATCTTTATCACTTGATTTATAGTCTATAACTTTTATGTAATTAGAAAACACATCTACACGATCTACAAATCCCTTTATATCAAAATCGCCATAAGTAGCGTATAACTTTTCTTCTGTACTATCTACATGGAAAGAAGAGGCCTGCATTTGTTGCATTAATATCATGATAGTGTGAATCATATCTTCTTGTATACACTCTATAAAGAATTTATTTTTTGGTTGTTCTAATTTACGTTTTATATCTGAATTTTCATTTATATAGGTAGCTATTGTTTTATGAATATGTTCTTGAATACTAGAAATTTCTATGGTTTTAGAATGTTGATTATTCTTAAAGAAAGGAGTGCTACTATCTAAGATATAATGTACTAACGTACCAATTTCATTAGCTTGTAAAGAAGCGGATTGATAAGGTTGCAGAGCTAATCCATATTGACAAAAATACTTGTAAGGACACCCATTGTAAACTTCTAATTGACTAGCAGATAATACATTTGAAAAGGATTTTGAACTTAGAGTTCCAGGCTGATTTTTTTGTTGTTTATAATAATCAATTATTGT
>JBKEBJ010000182.1:0-1706 GCA_047973105.1 Coprobacillaceae bacterium
AGTAACATCACTAGAAATATTACAAGTTTCAATGTAAGGCTCTCCAATACGCTGAAATAAATATTCAATTGGATATGCAGTTGTACAAATTTCTACTTCTTTGTTTTCACATCCACCTATAAAAACAGATGTACAGAGCAACGCCAATATCCATATTTTTTTCATGCATTCACCTACTTCCTTGCTTTATACAAAAATAATCGTTCTTCTTTACGAATTCTTAATTCTTTCCTTTTTATATAATTATCACGGAAGTTTACTAATACAGATAGAATACAAACAAACAATCCATTGATAATAATCGTTAAGAACATCCGATTACTAATCCACATATTAAATGATATCTGGGTTTCATTAATCAATAACATATATCCATATACAATCAATTGTGTCGCAAATAGAGCACTGATACAAATGATGATACTCTCCAATAAAGATTCACCTAAATGCTTTGTCCATGCCTTAACCATAATACACAATAAGACGAAAATAATTGAATACAATAAGAATGAATTCGTATAAAAGAAATCATAAAACATTCCACTTAATAGTGATAAGATGATCGCATCTGTAAAATCCATCTTTCGAACGGTTAATACTAAACCACAAATCCCAAAACAGGAAACAAAATACATATGATCCATACTAAAGCTAACGTTAAAGCAAGCTTCTATTGCTCCATCAATCAAGAAGCAACCAAATACAAATAAATATTGTACAAGCATTTTATTTCACCTTTAAAACACTAACATATTCAAAGTCATTAAAGTCAACAGCAGGAGTTACAAGGATTGATTTTCCTTCTGCATTATATAAGTTTTCTACTTTATTAACTTCACCAATGATAATACCTGGTGGGAATAAACCACCTTTTCCTGAAGTAATAACCTTCATTCCTTTTTTTATTTTAACATTTGAATCAAAAATACTAACTACATATTTTCCTTCGCTCTTATCATAACTATCTAAAAATCCTGCCGTTGCTTTATCCGCACTTAGCTCCACTCGAACAGCAACACTATTATCCATCTTTTCTGCTGTTAATAATTTTACCTTTGCACTCTTGGCATTTACTTCGGTTACCTTTCCAATCAATCCTTTACTAGAAATTACAGCCATATCGACTTCAATTCCATCACTACTACCTTTATTGATTGTTAAAGAATTTGACCAACCTTGAATGTCTCGTACTAACACACTAGCAGAAACACTATCATAGTTACTATTAGAGCTGATTTCCATCAAGTCCTCTAATTCTTTCAATTTACGTTTGCTTTCATCCAACTCTTCTTTATACATCTTTTGTGAAGCCAATTTGCTCCTTAATTTATCATTTTCATCTTGTACACCCCACAAATCTGTAAAGTCACTAGAAAATCCTGTCACTGTTTCTACAGGGTGATCCACTAAAGAATAACGCAACATGGTAAACACATCATATCCATATTTAGAAGCAATGTTTCCACCAATAAATCTTGTGAAAATACCAAAGGTCATAAGAACTGCACATACGGCAATCAATATCTTTTGCACTCTAGTAAAACGAAATTTTTCTCTATATACTTTTGAAAATCGTGCCATACATCACCAACTCATACTTCGCCTTTCTATGTTCTCTATTATAAACTATTCTATCAAATTAATAAAGGAGGGTTTCCCCTCCTATTTGATTAAATTGTTTTCTCTAAAACTAAAGTAATTATTGT
>JBKEBJ010000209.1:0-2380 GCA_047973105.1 Coprobacillaceae bacterium
TCTAAATGTAACTGTCTACTGTCAATATATTCAAATACTGAAGGATTAATGTATAACTCTACATCCTTCAGAGACTTATTTATTACTACTTCTAATTTAGAAATGAACACCTCTAACAAAAGGTAGTTTGAAATGTCAATTATATAAGCTTTACCTTGCTCCATTTCAACGATATCTTTTGTTAACTTTATTACTTCTTTTTTAAATCTCCAGTTTGAAGACCTGATTACAACACTAGCGGGAACAAATAGAATGAATTCTCTGTTCTTATATAAAAACTCTACCATACGCACCTCTATGTAAATTATAGCATTTAATTAATGAAAACTCTTATTTTATATGCGGCACCTTTGTGTAGTATAATAAGAGCATAGGAGGAGATATGTTATTATCAGAAGTAAATGCAATAAAGAGTCATATACAGGGAAAAAGGTTATCAGAAATACTGTCCTTTGATTCTTCTGTAAAAAATTTAAACAAAGGTAAAATAGGTCAGCTTTTCGAAACTCAAATCTTTGGGAAAAAACTAGATAATTTAAGTGAAGCAGATTTAGATATTTATGTGGATGAGTATAATGATGAGCTAATAGACCACTTATATAAAAATATTAAAGTTGAACTTAAAGTTAGTGCAGCTAAACAATTGAAAAATGGTGAATACCGTGCTAAAGAACGTTTAAAGCTCTCAGCCATAAATTACCAACATGATTATCCAGATGACTTCAAAGATTCTCATGTCTATAAAAAAATAAAATTTATGTACTTAATTTACTATCTTTTTGATAAAGATATAAGTTATAGAGATTATATTGTGTTAACTTCTTTTATCAACAACATTGATACTATGGATATCTCAATACTCGAACAAGATTATAAAACTATTGTTGAAAAAATTCGTAGTGGAAAAGCTCATTTGCTAAGTGGGAGTGATACTTTCTTTTTAGAAGCTTGTACTAGTGGACAGACATCACAAGACTTAGCAAAACAGTCTAATTCAAGTGAACTTGCTAAAAGAAGGTCATTTGCACTAAAAAATTCATACATGAGTGTTTTACTGAATGATAATTTAGATGAAGTTGATGAAATAGCTCATAATGAGGCTAATGACTTAATTCACATTGAAAATACATTAAATTCTTTAATCGGGAAAACATATACTGAATTAAAACAAACATATGCACCTAACATTAGTCACTCTAAAAATGAAAAAGCTATTGTCTTTAGGAATATACTGGGTGTTAAAACTAATAATCTAAATGATTTATCATTATTTAGAAAAGCAAATGTTCAATTCAAGACATTCAATGTGAGCAATACGTGTTTGCCGGCTGATGGAGTTAACTTCTTTATGGTAAACTGGAATGATTTTGATACTCAAGAATGGGAAGATTCAAAACTTTATGATGTTCTAAACACTAAGTATTTCTACTGCTATTTTCACAAAGACAAGTCTACAGTAATACTAACTTTTGCAGGTTATAAGTTTCACGGTTTCAGTGAAGAGGACATAGAGGCCGCACGAAGAGATTGGGAGAAAGTTAAGGCAGTATATTTATCGAGAGCAAATATTACTGACAATCTTAAAAGCTTTACGTCACAAAAAAATGAGCTCTTTTATATTAGAACTAAAGGTAAAACAACAAAAGACAGTATAAGAACATATAGCAACGGTGAAGAAATAAAAGGTGTAGCGTGGTGGATTAATAGTTCTTGGCTCAGAAGTAATGTTGTTAAACCCTCAGTAATGCTTGATCTATTAAAAAAAATGTAGTATAATATACAAAGCAAAGAAAGGCATAACCTTTCTTTTACTTATGTATGGAGGTATAATGAATAAAACAGTAGTTGAACTATTCGCAGGTGTTGGTGGATTCCGAGTAGGACTTGAACGCTTAGAACCTGAAGGTATATCATGGAAGACAGTTATGGCAGATCAATGGGAACCAGGTAAGAAGAATCAGTTCGCATACGATTGTTACCATAATCACTTTAAAAACTCTGGTTCTGCAAACTTAAACATAGATATTTCAAAGGTTGATTCAGAAGATATCCAGATCACTCTTTACTAGTCGGTGGTTTTCCATGTCAAGACTACAGTGTCGCTTCTACTGGAGCTAAGGGAATCGAAGGTAAAAAAGGGGTTCTTTGGTGGGAAATTTATAGAATTGCTAAAGAAAAAGAGCCAAGTTTTATTCTTTTAGAAAATGTTGATAGATTATTAAAATCACCAACAAGTCAAAGAGGACGTGATTTTGCTATCATGCTTAAATGTTTAGATGATTTAAACTATAATGTAGAGTGGCGTGTTATTAATGCAGCTGCCTATGGGTACTCACAACGTAGACGTAGAGTTTTTATTTTTGCATACAAACAAGATTCT
>JBKEBJ010000221.1:0-4116 GCA_047973105.1 Coprobacillaceae bacterium
CATATCCTTCTACTGTATTAATGAATGCTATTCCCGCAGCATTAGCTGGTGTAAAAGAGGTAGTGATTATTACACCTGTAAAAGAGGATGGAAAAGTAAATCCCTACATCATTGCTGCTGCTAAAGTGTGTAACATTAAAACAATATACAAATTTGGTGGAGCCCAAGGTGTAGCCGCAGTTGCCTATGGAACTAATAATATTCCTAAAGTGGATAAGATTGTTGGTCCAGGAAATATATTTGTTGCTACTGCAAAGAAGCTATGTTATGGAGTAGTAGACATTGATATGATTGCAGGACCAAGTGAAGTATTAGTTATCGCTGATGAAGATGCAAATCCAACATACATTGCAGCTGATTTGATGAGTCAAGCAGAACACGATAAGTTAGCAAGTGCAATTTTAGTGACAACTTCATCTGCCTTAGTAAAGGAAGTAAATAAAGAAATTGTAAGACAATTACAATACTTGGAAAGAACAGAAATAATTAAAGAATCTTTAGAAAACTATGGCGGAGCGATTATTGTTGAATCCATTGATGAAGGATTTACAGTATCTAATTATTTAGCACCAGAACATTTAGAAGTACTAATTAAAGATCCTATGACTGCATTACCAAAAATAACAAATGCAGGATCTATATTCTTAGGAGAATATACACCTGAACCATTAGGTGATTATATGTCTGGAACAAACCATGTTTTACCAACTGGTGGAACAGCTAAGTTCTATTCCGCATTAGGAGTATATGATTTTGTTAAATATTCTTCATATAGTTATTATCCAAAGCAAGTTTTACAGTCGTTTAAAGATGATGTTATTACATTTGCGAAAAGTGAAGGATTAGATGCACATGCAAATAGTATTGCTGTTCGTTTTGAGGAGGAAAAATATGAGAAATAGTAAATTACAAAGAGATACTAAAGAAACAAAAATTGAACTTCAAATTGAGTTGGATGGAACTGGGAAAGCTAATATTAATACGGGTGTAGGTTTTATGGATCATATGTTAACCTTGTTAGCGTTTCACGGAGATTTTGATTTAGTAGTAAAATGTAATGGGGATTTAGAAGTTGATAGTCATCATACGATTGAAGACATAGGTATTGCTTTAGGACATTGTGTAAAAGAAGCATTAGGGGATAAAAGAGGAATTGCTCGCTACGGAGATTTTACGATCCCTATGGATGAAACACTTATAAGAACTACCTTAGATATTAGTGGTAGACCATTCTTGGTATATAATGTCGAATTACCAATGGAGATGTTAGGGAATTACGAAACAGAAATGACAGAAGAATTCTTTAGATCCTTTGCTTTCAATGCAGGAATCACTTTACATATCAATGAATTATATGGAAAAAATACACATCATATCATAGAGGGTTGTTTTAAATCATTAGGTAGAGCATTAAAACAAGCAATTACAATTGATGAAAGTCAAAAAGATAAAGTTATGTCATCAAAAGGAATGTTATAGGAGGAAAAGCTATGCTAGTTGTTATAGATTATAATGTTGGAAATTTACAAAGTGTAGTTAGTGCCTTTAAAAGAATTGGACTGGAAACTGTCGTATCTCGAGACCATGAGATAATTAAAAAAGCAAAAGCTATTGTATTACCTGGTGTTGGTTCTTTTCCAACAGCAATGAATAACTTACATGAATTTGATTTGGTTAAAATTCTAAAAGATAGAAAAGAAGCAGGAATTCCGATATTAGGTATTTGTTTAGGTATGCAAGTACTATTTGAAAAAGGATATGAAGTAAAGGAAACAAAAGGACTAGCTTTTTTACAAGGGGAAATTAGATATATGGAAACAATCGAAAAAATTCCACATATGGGATGGAATCAGTTACATATTTATCAAAAACATCCTTTAACTAAATATTTACAAGAAGATGATGAAGTATATTTTGTCCATTCATTTATGGCAAATTGTCCTAAAGAACAATGGTTAGCTTATAGTGATTATGGGGATCTTGATGTACCAGCAATAGTGTATAAAGATAATGTTATGGGATGCCAATTTCATCCTGAAAAAAGTGGAAAAATTGGAGCCTATATATTAGAAGCATTTAAGGAGATGATAGGATGATAATAATACCAGCAATTGATATTAAAGATGGGGAAGCAGTACGTTTATATAAAGGTGATTATCAACAAAAAACAGTGTATAGTAGACAACCAGAACAGTTAGCTAAAGTATTTGAAAAAGCTGGTGCTACATACTTACATGTTGTTGATTTAGATGGTGCAAAAGATGGGAAACGTGTAAATACAGAAACTATTCAAAAAATAAAAAATGCGACCAATATGAAGATAGAGTTAGGTGGTGGTATTCGTGACATGGAAACTGTATCTTTATATCTAGATACGATTAAAATAGATCGTGTGATTTTAGGCACTGCTGCAATAGAAAATCCTGTCTTTTTAAAAAAAGCATTATTAAAATATGGTGCAAAGAAAATAGTAGTAGGTGTTGATGTTAGAGATGGATATGTATCAACTGCTGGTTGGCTAACAACTAGTAAAACACCATATATTGATTTTATTAAGGAATTAGAAATATTAGGAGTTCAATATATTGTTGCAACAGATATTTCTAAAGATGGTACATTACAAGGACCAAATGTTGAAATGTATGAGGAAATAGCTAAAAATTCTAATATTAATTTTGTTGTTTCTGGGGGAATTAAAGACCAAGGTGATATTTTGAATGTTGCTAGTAAAGGCTATTATGGATGCATTGTCGGAAAAGCCTATTATGAAGTAAAAGTATATATTCATGAGGTGATAACATGCTTGCAAAAAGAATCATACCCTGTTTAGATATTCGAGATGGAAAAGTAGTTAAAGGTATTAATTTTGTTGGATTAAAGGAAGTTGGAGATCCTGTAGAATTAGCGAAACGATATGAAGAACAATGCGGAGATGAAGTTGTCTTTCTAGATATTACTGCTTCTTATGAAAACCGAAATATAATGCGTGATGTCATTCAAAAAGCTGCTAGTGAGTTATCAATTCCTTTAGCAGTAGGTGGTGGAATTCGAACAATTGATGACTTTCGTATGATTTTAGCTAGTGGAGCTGATAAAGTTTCAGTTAATTCATCAGCTATTGAGAATCCTGCATTATTTAAAGAAGCTGCTAATGAGTTTGGTGTACAATGTGTAGTTGTTGCTATTGATGCTAAAAAAAGAGAAGATAACGGTTATGATGTTTACGTTAAAGGTGGACGCGAAAATACAGGAATAGATTTATTGGATTGGGTTAAACAATGTGAGGAATTAGGGGCAGGAGAAATATTACTAACTTCAATGGATGCAGATGGCACTAAAGTAGGATATGATTTAGATATGATTAACGCAGTGTGTAATACAGTTTCTATTCCAGTAATTGCTAGTGGAGGCTGTGGTAGTATTCAAGATATTGTAGATGTATTCAAAAAAACAAATTGTGATGCTGCCTTAGTAGCTTCACTATTCCACTTTGGTGAAGCAACAGTTGATGAAGTAAAAGAAGAATTACTAAAACAAGGAATACGTGTAAGGAGAACAAGATAATGAAACCTGATTTTAATAAAATGGAATTAATACCTACCATCGTGCAGGATTACAAAACAAAAGATGTATTAATGATGGCATATGTAAATGAAGAGGCATATACAAAGATGTTGGAAACAAAAGAGACATATTTCTATTCAAGATCTCGTCAATCATTATGGCATAAAGGAGAAATCTCTGGACATTATCAGTATGTTAAAGGTATGTATTTGGATTGCGATCTAGACACATTATTAATCTTTGTTGAACAAAAAGGGGCTGCTTGTCATACAGGTTCCTATTCTTGTTTTTTTAACGAGTTATTAGCGTACAATAGTACAAATATTTTTCAAAGTTTAGAATCGTTGATTAAAGAAAGAAAAGAACAACCTGTAGAAAAATCATATACTAATTATTTATTAGATGAAGGTGTTGATAAGATTTGTAAGAAAATTGGAGAAGAAGCAAGTGAAACAATTATCGCAGCTAAAAATAATGATAAAGAAGAATTGATTGGTGAAATCAGTGATGTATTCTATCATATTTTTGTATTAATGGCTAAACAAGGAGTAG
>JBKEBJ010000248.1:0-16445 GCA_047973105.1 Coprobacillaceae bacterium
ATTCAAATTTTACATGTAGGAAGATTAAAAAAAGAAATAATGTATGCTTCCTTTTCTTCTTTTTTAAATAAGATAATGAGACAGGAAGTAAAAAAAATAATTTCAATTATAAAATATACAATACTAAGCTCAATACTAATGACTTGTATTTTTATAGGATTAATGATTTTACAAGAAAATAATTGGTTATTATATGGAAGTGGAATATTTATACTGTGGAACTTGCAACATTTTATTCAATACCTATTAAAAAGAAGATTATTATCTTTCTCACAATTTTTAATAAGGAAATATGGATATGAGAAATTGTTAGATGTTCTTCCAAATAAGAAAGTAATGACAGATTATCATCAAGTTATTGAATTTATAGAGGAAATAGGATATTGGATTCAACTGTTTTGTAGTGATTTAGTAATAGAAATTACATGTTGTATATTGCTGATCTTTGGTTATGGTTATTCTGGTTTTTGTATGATTATACTCATTATAGTATTTGAAATATTATATTTTAATAATAAACAAAATATAGTTTATAAATATGAGGAAACTAGTAAACATGGAAATTATTATCTTCAAAATCAGAGATTCCTATATCAATTTCAATATCAAGATATGTATCAGTATGCATTAAACTTAAGTTTTAAGGAAGATGAGAAACAATACCATAAATATAAGACAAATCAATTTAGGAAACAATGGTTTATATATAGTGTGATAGTGATATTTATTGTTATGTTAGTGGGGGTGGCTTTTATTACTACAATACAAAAAAATAACTATAGGACAAAGCATGGCAGTTGGATATACAATGTTGTACTTAGTGAGTACAACAATAAATATATTAACAAGAATAAGAAAACATAAAGATAATTGTCAAGCATTTGAAAGTTATAAAGAAATTAAACAGTCATTATCAATGAAATGTAATACCTTCATACTTACTTCTATTTGTTTTCAACATGTGAGTAGTGGAAGTATTCAAAATGTTGATTTTGTCATTGAAAGGTCTGTTTGGTTGCAAGGAAGAAGTGAAGAAATAGAAAGCATCATTTCTTTATTATTAGGTGAGAGTATTCCTTACAAAGGAAGAATGTATATTAATAACCAAGAGGTTACAAAAAATCTTTCCATTGAATTATATCAACATATAATACTTCTGGAGAAAGAATCTATTATTATAGGACAAACAATTCGTAAATATCTTCTATATAACTTATTGGCAGAGAGTCAAATGTTATTATTGTTACAATTGTTTTCATTAGAAACAATAATAGTATGCTTAGATACTCCTATTAATGAATTAACGTTAACAGTAGAACAAAAACAATTACTATCAATGATACGTGTTATATTATTGAAACCAGAAGTGTTAATAATAAATAATGGATTATCTGATGTAGAAAGTAAAGTGATTGAAAAAGTAATAATTTATATGAAGACATATTTAGTAGATACAATTGTTATCTTTATTGATAATAGTAATCGTCAAATAAATATTGACTACCCAAGAATTATAGTTGATAATAAGTAGTCCAAAGACCTATAAATATTTAACATTTCAATAGTAGATGTGTTATACTGTAGATGATAAAAATAGGAAAAAAGAGGTATATATGAATATTGATTTTACATTATTAAATGAAGTATCAAGTTTTAGTGATGATTATGAAGCAGTCTATTTAAAAATTATTCAACAAACTTGTACACAACTACATATTAAAGAGGATATTGAAGTTTCATGTATCTTAGTGGATGATGAAAGAATCCATCAGATAAACAAAGAATATCGTCAAATGGATCGTGCTACAGATGTTATTAGTTTCGCTATGGAAGATAGCAAACCATTACATGTAGAAGGTTTGCCACGTTGTTTAGGAGATATTTTTATTTCTGTTGAAAAAGCTGAGCTACAGGCCAAAGACTATGGTCATAGTATGGAAAGAGAAATGTGCTTTTTATTTACACATGGATTATTACATTTACTAGGATATGATCATATGGAAGAGGATGAAGAAAAAGAAATGATTGCGATGCAAAAGAAAATATTGGATGCATTACAAATAGAAAGGGGATAATTATGAAATATCAAGATTTAGTAGATAGAGCCTTTGAAGCAACAAAAAATGCATATATTCCGTATTCAAACTTTGCGGTAGGAGCATGTATATTATTGAAAAATGGAGAACATATTATTGGTTGTAATATTGAAAATGCAGCATATGGTTCAGCTATGTGTGCAGAACGTAACGCTATTTATACGGCCTATTGTCAAGGATACAAAAAAGAGGATATTGAAGCTATCGCTATTGTTGCGGATTGTGAACCGCTTGCTTCACCTTGTGGTGCTTGTCGACAAGTATTAGCTGAATTATTACATCCTAATACGCCGATTGTTTTAGCGAATCATAAACGTCATGAGATTACAGATATTGAAACATTATTACCAATGGCCTTTACAGGAGATAGTTTATAATGTTTAAATCAGGTTTTGTGACAATTGTAGGTCGTCCTAATGTTGGTAAATCAACATTACTAAATCAAATACTACAAACCAAATTAGCGATTATGTCAGATGTGGCGCAAACAACAAGGAATACGATACAAGGAATTCATACAGATGCCGAATCACAAGTTATCTTTATGGATACACCAGGGATCCATAAGCCTCAAGATGGTTTAGGGACTTTCATGAATACAAGTGCTTTAAATAGTATTTATGGAGTGGATATTGTATTACTTATTGCACCAGCTAATGAACATATTGGAAAAGGGGATCGTTTTATTGTAGAGCGATTGAAAGATGCAGAAGGACCAGTATTCCTATTACTAAATAAAGTAGACTTAGTTTCCAAGGATGAAGTATTAATGAAATTAGCGCAGTGGCAAGAATTATATCCTTTTACTGAAATAATTCCAATTAGTGCTAAAGAAAATGATAATGTTGATGTTTTAATGAAAACAATAAAACAATATTTACCAGAAGGTCAAATGTATTATCCTGAAGACCAAATGACAGATCATCCAGAGCGTTTTGTGATGGCAGAATTTATTCGTGAAAAAGTGTTGTTTTACACACATGATGAGGTTCCTCATAGTGTCGCTATTGTCATTGAAAGAATGGCGGATTTAGATACTGATGAAGGGGTAGAGATTTACGCTACTATTGTTGTTAATAGAAAAAGTCAAAAAGGAATCATCATTGGTAAACAAGGTGCGACAATAAAAAAGATAAGACAAGCTGCAAGAAAAGATATGAAACGTTTTTTACAAGTACCAGTAGAATTAGAACTGTTTGTTAAAGTAGAGCGTGATTGGCGTAATAAACAAAAATATCTAAAAGAATTTGGCTATAACGAAGATGACTACTAAAGAAGTAACGACAACTGGTTTTATTTTAAGAAGTATGGATTATAAAGAAAGTGATGCAATTTTACATATCTATACAAAGGAGTATGGAAAGATTTCTTTTATCGCTAAAGGGGTAAAAAAAATGAAGAGTAAAAATGCTTCAGGGTGTCAAACATTGACATTATCAGAATTCACCTTTATTCCTCGAAAGGGATTGTCTACATTACTTAAAGCAACACCAGTAAATTACTATCGTCATATTAAAGAGGATATTGAGTTAGAAATATACGCTAGTTACTTTAGTGAATTTATATATAAATTTACAGAAGAAAATGATCCTGATGAACAGCTATATAATGATTTTATGTTAGCTATTAATTATTTAGAAAAAGGTTATTATTTTGGTTTGTTATATGTTCTATATAACGCTATGATATTAAAAATCACAGGAACGCCATTGTTAGTTGATGGATGTGCTTATTGTGGGAGTTCAAATCACATTGTTGGAATCAGTTATACAGGTGGGGGATTTGTTTGTCAAAATTGTATTGGTGAGTATGATATTCGTCTTCCTAAAGAAACTTTACAAGCCTTCCGTCATATTAATAAATATCCATTTTCTAAAATTGATGAAATTCAAATAGAGTCACAATATATTCAAGCATTAATACCTATTATGGAACATTATATTGATGAATACACAGGGATGACTTTTAAAAGTCGTACATTCATTAAACAATTTCAAGTTTTATAAAACAAAGGATATGTATATTCTTTGTTTTTAATATGTATAATAATGTTTAAGGGTCAAACATTATAACTTTTTAAGCGATAAGTATTTATTTTTATTAACTTTGATGTATAATAGTAAAAAAGGAAGAGGGAAAGAGAATGAGTGATTTTTTACCAGTAAATAGACAAGAAATGGAAGACAGGGGATGGGAACAACCAGATTTTGTATATATTTGTGGGGATGCTTATGTAGATCATCCTTCTTTTGGAGCGGCAATTATTTGCCGCGTACTTGAAAGTCATGGATTTAAAGTTTGTTTCTTAGCTCAACCAGATTGGAATAATGTAGAAGAGTTCCGACATTTTGGTAAACCAAGGCTAGGTTTTTTAATTTCTTCTGGAAATATTGATTCGATGGTTAATCATTATACAGTTGCTAGAAAACGCCGTCATAAAGATACCTATACACCTAATAGTGAAGGTGGTAAAAGACCAGATCGTGCGGTTATTGTATATAGTCAAATGGCAAGACAAGCATTTAAAGATGCAACTATTATTATTGGTGGAATTGAAGCAAGTTTACGTCGTTTAGGACATTATGATTATTGGGATAATAAAGTTCGTAAATCGATTATTATTGATTCTAATGCAGATTTATTATTATATGGAATGGGCGAAAATAGTATTATTGAAGTTGCTGAAGCCTTAGATAGTGGGTTAGAAGTTAAATATCTTACATATCTAGATGGAACAGTTTTTAAAACTAAAAATATTGAAGATGCTCATGAACCAATTCTTTTACCAAGTTTTGAAGAAATATCAAAGTCTAAGAAAAAATATGCAGAATCATTTAATATTCAATATCAAAATACCGATCATTTCACTGCTAAAACATTAGTAGAGCCATACCAAGGTTGGTTTGTTGTTCAAAACCGACCAAATCGTCCATTAACCCAAAGAGAATTTGATCGTACATATGCTTTAGATTATAATCGTGAATATCATCCAAGTTATAAAAGTATTGGACACGTTCCAGCGATTGATGAAGTTAAATTTTCTTTAATTAGTAATCGAGGTTGTTTTGGTTCTTGTAATTTCTGTGCATTAGCTTTTCATCAAGGTCGAATTATACAGTCTCGTTCTCATGAATCGATTTTATCCGAAGCATCAAAAATGGTTTGGGAACCTGATTTTAAAGGATACATACATGATGTTGGAGGTCCAACTGCAAACTTTAGAGCACCAAGTTGTGAAAAACAAACAACAGTAGGAGTTTGTAAGAAAAAACAATGTTTATGGCCTAGACCTTGTCACAATATGGATGTTTCACATCAAGACTATAAAGAATTATTAAGTAAGTTATCGCTATTACCTAATGTAAAAAAGGTATTTGTTCGTTCTGGTATTCGTTATGATTATTTAATGTATGATAAAGATGATAGTTTTTTTAAGCAATTAGTTAAAGATCATATCAGTGGTCAGTTAAAAGTAGCACCTGAACATATTAGTGATCGAGTATTAGATAAAATGGGGAAACCACGACGTGGTTTATATGAAAAGTTTGTAGATAAATATTATGAAATTAATAAAGAGTATGATAAAAATCAGTATTTAGTACCATATTTAATGTCTTCACATCCAGGTAGTGATATTCATGCAGCAATTGAGTTGGCAGAATATTTACGTGATATTCACCACCAACCAGAACAAGTACAAGATTTTTATCCAACACCTGGAACCTTATCAACAACAATGTATTATACAGAGTTAGATCCTCGTGATATGACACCAGTATATGTTCCTAAAAAATCAAAAGAAAAAGCAATGCAAAGAGCACTAATTCAATATCGAAATCCAAGAAATTACGATTTGGTTTATGAAGCTTTGAAAATGGCTGGTCGAGAAGATTTAATAGGACATGATAAACAATGTTTAATTCGACCTAAAAAACAAAATCGTTATCAACAATATCAAAGAAATAATAGAAGGAGGTAAATATAATGAAATATTCAGCCACGTTTACATCTTGTACAAACACTCATATTCATTATGATTTGTATTTACCAACTGTTATGATTCGATATAAAGCGGTTGTACAAGTCCATCATGGAATGGGAGAATATGCAGGCAGATATGTTCGCTTTGCAGAGTTTTTAGCTAAAGAAGGGTATGTTGTTGTAGTAAGTGAATTCCCAGGACATGGTTCTTCGTTGCATGATTTTGAACAAGGGTATTTTGGAATAGGAGATCCAGGAGAAACCTTGGTCAACGATGTTCAACGTCTACGTAATATTATTACTCGTCGTTTTGCGGATTTACCATATTTTATGTTAGGAAATCAATTAGGTTCTTATATTTTAAGGCAATATATAAGTATGTTTGGTGACTTTATTCAAGGGGTTATTTTAATGGGAACGATAGGTAAAGATAGTAATCCATGGATTGAGAAAAGCTTATTGGCTGTTGATGCTGCAATTAAAGGAAAAATGCATCGTAGTAAAACGATTAAGAAGAGATTAGAGAATCGTTGGAATAATAAATTTATGCCAATAAAAACAAAAGTTGATTATTTAACAAGTGATCCACAAGAGCGTAAACGTTATGAAGAAGACCCGATGACAAATTTTACATATACAAACAAAGCCTATCAAGATATTTTTAGAATTATGAAAAATGCGAATAATCAAGAATGGATTAAAAGAACACCTGAGTATATGTCTATATTCATTATTTCAGGGAAAAAAGATATCTTTGGTGGAATGGGAAATGGGCCTCGTTGGCTCTATGAACAATATAAATTAAATGGTGTCAGAGACTTGGAAATTCAACTATATCCAGATAGTCGCCATGATATTTTACATGAAAGAAATAGAAAAGCAGTGTATCAAGATATATTAACGTGGTTAAATGAAAGAACTTATATATAAACACCCTTATAGTTGGTTGACAAAAAACCACTATAAGGGTATATTTCATATACATACAAATATATGTATGAAACAACAATGTGGATTATTATGACTTGGTATATGACCAAGTCTTTCATTGTTTTTATACGTAAAAAAGATAAGGGGTAATGTATGAAAAAAGTAGATATGGACAAGATTGTAAATTATGCTAAAACATCAGGATTTGTGTATCAAGGTTCAGAGATTTATGATGGTTTAGCGAACACTTGGGCTTATGGTCCTGTAGGTGTAGAATTAAAAAACAACATTAAAAACGCTTGGTGGAAACGCTTTGTACAAGAATCACCATATAATGTTGGATTAGATGCTGCTATTTTTATGAATCCAAAAGTTTGGGAAGCATCAGGGCATGTAGGTGGGTTTTCAGATCCATTAATTGATTGTAAAGCATGTAAAACAAGACATCGTGCGGATAAATTAATTGAAGATCATGATGAAAATATGCATAGTGAAGGTTGGACAAACGAAGAAACTATGGCATATATTAAGGAACATAACATTGTATGTCCTAAATGTGGAAAACAAGATTTCACAGATGTTCGTCAATTTAAATTAATGTTTGAAACACACATGGGAGTTGTTGAGGATGCGAAAGATGTTGTTTATTTGCGCCCAGAAACAGCACAAGGTATTTTTGTGAATTTCAAAAATGTACAAAGAACATCACGTAAAAAAGTTCCATTTGGGATTGCTCAAATTGGGAAAGCATTTAGAAATGAAATTACTCCTGGTAACTTTATCTTCAGAATGCGTGAATTTGAACAAATGGAATTAGAATTCTTCTGTAAGCCAGACACAGATTTAGAATGGTATGCATATTGGAAGGATTATTGTCATCAGTTTTTATTAGATTTAGGTTTGCAACCAGAAAATGTTCGTTTTAGAGATCATGGACAAGAAGAATTGTCTTTCTACTCAAAAGCAACTAGTGATATTGAGTATAAATATCCGTTTGGTTGGGGAGAATTATGGGGAATAGCAGATCGTACAGATTATGATTTGAATCGACATATGGAACACTCTAAAAAAAGTTTAGAGTATTTGGATCCTGAAACAAATCAAAAATATGTACCTTATGTAATCGAACCATCAGTTGGTGCAGATCGATTATTCCTATCTGTTTTGTGTGATAGTTATGTAGAAGAAACTTTAGAAGGTGGAGATACACGTGTAGTAATGAAATTACATCCAAGTGTTGCCCCATATAAAGTAGCAGTCCTACCATTAACTAAGAAACAAAGTGAAAAAGCTACTGAAGTGTATCAGCTGTTAGGGAAACATTTTATGGTGGAATATGATGTTGCCGGACAAATAGGGAAACGTTATCGTCGTCAAGATGCGATTGGTACACCGTATTGTGTAACAATTGATTTTGACACTATGGAAGCTCAAAGTGTTACTGTACGTAATCGTGACACAATGGAACAAGTGCGTTTACCAATTAATGATTTAGTAGCGTATATTACTGACAAAGTTAAATTTTAAATAGAAAAAAGGAGGGGACTTCGTGCCAAGATTATCAGATGAAAAAATCAATGAAATACGTCAGAGTGTTGACATTGTTGATGTAGTTGGCGCATACCTTCCTTTGACTAAAAAAGGACGAAATTATGTTACTATTTGTCCTTTTCATGATGATACAAACCCATCTATGTCTGTTTCACCAGAAAAACAGATATATATGTGCTTTGTTTGCCATAGTGGTGGCAATGTATTTACTTTTTTAAAAGATTACCTAAAGATATCATACATCGAAGCAGTTAAAAAAGTTGCTGAAATTGGTCGAGTAGATATAAGTGAATATCATCTTGTGACAGAGAAGAAACCAGTTAACCAGAAATTAGCGCCTGTATATAAAATGCATGAAGAGGCTAATAAAATTTATAGCCATTATTTACAGACGAAATCTGGTTTAGCTGCAAAAGAATATTTGACACATCGTGATATTCATGATGATATCATCGAAACATTTGAAATTGGTTATGCTTTACCACAATCAATTTTAGTAAAATCTTTTAGTAATATGGGATATTCTTTATTAGAAATGGTGAGAAGTGGGTTAGTCATTGAATCTAATGAAGGCTATGATCGCTTTACAAATCGAATTATGTTTCCTTTGCATGATTATGAAGGACGTGTAGTTGGATTTAGTGGACGTATCTTTAGAGAAAGTAATAATGAAGCAAAGTATATGAATTCCCCAGAATCAGAAATATTTATTAAGGGTGAAAATTTATATAATTATCATCGTGTTAAAGAAACGGTGCGTCAGGCAGGACATGTGATTATTTGTGAAGGTTTTATGGATGTTATTGCATTTCATCGAGCTGGTATCGAAAATGCAGTAGCAATCATGGGAACGGCTTTGACTAATGGACATATGAAAGCATTACACCGTCTAACAAAAACAATCTATCTATGTTTGGATGGAGATAACGCAGGACGGCAAGCGACATTAAAGAGTTTGGAGTTATTAGAAAAACAAAACTTTGATGTGCGGATTATGGAATTACCAGAAGGTAGTGATCCAGATGAACTTTTAAAAGAAAAAGGGAAAGAAGAGTTACAAGCGATGGTGAAACATGTAATGATGCCTATTTCTTTTAAAATGAATTATTATTATGAACAAACAAACATGCAAAACTATGAAGATAAAAAATCATACTTAGAAAAAATGATTGTTGCGATTGCTGATTTAAATGATGAAATTGATAGAGATTATTATATCGATGAGTTGGAAAAAAGATCAGGTTTTAACAAGCAGACTATTTATAATTCTTTATCTAAAGTAACAAATCAAGTTACATTAACAAAACAAGAACCAATTACTTATACAAGAAATAAAAAATTAATTAATAAGTATATTAAAGCTGAAAGAAATCTACTTTACTATATGTTGGAGGATCGTGAAGTATCAAATCGATATGAAAAACAATTAGGATTTATGTTTGATAATATTTATAATATTATCGCTAAATATATCGTGGATTTTTATCGTCAAAATTTTGTTTTAGAAGTTGCAGACTTAGTTAGTAGTATTGAAGATCAAAAAATTGTACAAAATATTATTGATATTTCACAATTATCATTACCACCAATTAAGGAAAAAGAAGACACACAATTAGTCTATCACTATCAAGTGATTGATGACTATATTGATACTATTAAGGAAAGAACAAATATGATGAAAGAACAGGAACTAAAAAGGGCATTAGAAGAGACATTTGATCCTAAGCAAAAAGCAAAAATCTTGGAAGAAATCATCGCATTGAAAGAAAGGAACTAATTATGAAAAAACAGAAAAAAGTAGATGCAGTTTCATTTGACGATTTAAAAGGAATTGTCTTAGAGGATGCGAAAAAGAATCAGGGGAAATTAACACAAGAGAAAATAGATACATATTTATCTACATACGACTTAGATGACGTATTAGCAGAAGAACTATTAACTTTTATTGGGGAAAGTAGTATTGAAATATCAGATGATGGTTTAGATGACTTAGATGTAGATGATGAAGCTTTATTATCGGGAGTTCCAGAAGTAGAAGAAGAAGATTTAGATGTAGATGTGGATATTGATGAAGATACACCGGATTTAGATTTTGCTGGTGACTTTGATATGATGATTAATGATACTATGAATATGTATCAAGCGAAAGATTCACAAGCAGAAGCTGATGATAATCAATTAGGAAGTAATGTAAAAATTAATGATCCTGTTAAAATGTATTTAAAAGAAATTGGTCGTGTTGAATTATTAACACATGATCAAGAAATAGATTTAGCGAAACAAATTTTAGATGGAAATGAAGAGTCTAAAAAAGAATTGGCAGCAGCCAATTTACGTTTAGTAGTATCGATTGCGAAACGTTATGTTGGAAGAGGAATGTTATTCTTGGATTTAATTCAAGAAGGAAACATGGGATTGATTAAAGCGGTTGAAAAATTTGATTATACAAAAGGGTTTAAGTTTTCAACATATGCAACATGGTGGATCCGTCAAGCGATTACACGTGCTATTGCTGATCAAGCTAGAACAATTCGTATTCCAGTACATATGGTAGAAACTATTAATAAATTAACTCGTATTCAAAGACAGTTAATTCAAGAATTAGGACGTGAACCAACAGCAGAAGAAATTGCTGAAAAGATGGATGGTATGACGCCAGATAAAGTAAGAGAAATTCAAAAGATTTCTTTAGAACCTGTTTCTTTAGAAACTCCAATTGGTGAAGAGGACGATTCTCACTTAGGTGACTTTATTGAAGATGAAGGAGCAATGTCACCAGATGATTATGCTGCAAATGAATTGTTAAAAGATGAATTAAACGAAGTATTACTAGAATTAACAGATCGTGAAGAAAAAGTATTACGTCTACGTTTTGGTTTAGATGATGGAAGAACAAGAACATTAGAAGAAGTAGGAAAAGAATTTAATGTAACAAGAGAACGTATCCGTCAAATTGAAGCGAAAGCATTACGTAAATTAAAACATCCTTCACGTTCAAAAAGATTAAAGGATTTCTTGGATCGTTAAAATGAAATTATCAAGTAGGTTACAATTAATTGCAGATGTAATCAAGGAATATAAACAGGGGAGTAAACTAGCGGATATTGGAACAGATCATGCATATTTACCATGTTATCTAGTACAAAATAATATAATTACTCATGCTTATGCTTGTGATGTAGCTAAAGGGCCTTTTACTTCTTCACAAGAAACAATTGCTTCATATGAATTAGAAGAGCAAGTAACAGCGTTATTGGGTGATGGATTAGAACCAGTTTTAAATAAGAAAGTAGATATGATAAGTATTGCTGGAATGGGTGCTTATCTGGTTACAGAAATATTAGAAAAACACCGAGTTTACTTACAAAATATTAAAGTTATGTTTTTACAGGTTAATGCCAATACAGATCACCTTCGCAAATATTTATTTTCTAATGATTGGAAAATCATAGATGAGAAGATGGTGAAAGATGCTGGGCATATTTATGAAGTATTAGTTGTTACTAAACAACACAATAAAGATATTATGTATAGTAAAAATGATATTGAATTTGGTCCAGTTTTAACTACAACTCGTCCAATGTTATTTAAAGAGAAGTGGGAAAAACAATCGAAAGTATATCATAACATTATGGATTCTTTACCAGAAAATCATCCTAGATATATAGAATTACATGATAAGGTGCAAAGAATAGAAGGGCTATTACATGAAAGCAAATGAGATATGTGATTATTTAGAACAATTTTTTCCTCTACACTTGCAAGAAGAGTGGGATACTTGTGGATTACAAATCGGCTCTACCAATCAAGATATTAACAAAGTTATGATTGGTTTAAATGCAGATGAAGAAACATTAGATTTAGCTATTGCTAGTAATTGTAATATGTTAATTACACATCATCCATTCTTATTAGAAAGAATACGAAATTATGATACTAATAAAATGCATGGTAGATTTATTAAGAAAGCATTGACAAATAATATTATGGTTTATAGCTTACACACATGTTTAGATAGAGGTCAAAATGGAATATCTATGAATGATTGGTTAATTAATACATTGAATGTAACAGATGTTAAAAATTATGATTCTGTTGGAATAGGAAAAATGGGAATATTAAAAAAACCTATGGAGACAGAAAAGTTTCTAAACGAAGTTTCTAACGCATTTTCTGCGAAAAATGTCCGTTATAATCGAAATGTTAATAAACTAATTCAGCGAGTTGCAATATGTGGTGGAAGTGGTGCTGATGATATAGAATATTTATGTGAACAAGTTGATTGCTTTATTACTGGTGATACAAAGCATCGCCATATGAAATTAGCTATGGATAATGATATTCTATTAATTGATATTGGACACCATGCAGAAGTCATAATAGAAGAGAAAGTAAAAGAATTACTAAAATCTTTGCCATTAGAAGTTGTAATCGCAAATAGCGAAGATTATTATATTTATAAATAAGAAAAGAGGTAGTCATTCAGATTATGAATGGCTACCTTTTGTAGTATTATGTTTACTTTTTTTATGTGTATCAGTATTTTTCTTATCTTCCATTTTTATCTTAGGATGATGTTTGGAATTCTTTTTTACTAACATACTATAACCTCCTTAGATATATAGTATTTCTAATATCTTACAAACTTATACAAAAAACTATCATTTTCATGATAGTTTAAATTAGGTTATGTCTTTTCATTGCATTATAAATACCATCAGCATTATCAGCATCTGTAATTTCGTCAGCAATATCTTTTAGTCCTTGTTTTGCATTTCCCATTGCAATACCGACTTCACAATATTGTAACATTTCAATATCATTTAATCCATCACCGAAAGCATATGTATTTTTTCGATCAATACCTAAATGATTAATTAATGCATCAATAGCGTTGGCCTTATGAATGTTAGGTACTGTTAATTCACCACTATCATCTCCAAATGGTGGAACAGTACAATGAATGACAGTGAACTCATCATTAAATTCCTTTTGTATTTCTTCAAAACTAATTTTTTTATTTTCTAAGAAACAAGCTTTATTGATATCGCTACGATACATATCTTCCCCTTGAATCATACCATTAATAAAATGATTTCCAGATTCTTTCTTTTTCATTGCTTCAGGATCATTTTCATAATCACCATATAGTATTCTTTCTAAACGAGGAATCAATCTTTCACTCGCAAACAATCCACCATTTGACTCTAAGTAATAATCAAATTTATTTTTTTCAAAGTAATCAACCATATGTTTAACATTTTTATCACTCACTTTTTTATGATAAAGCATAGTATCTCCAACTTCAACAAAACCTCCACCAGCGCCAATGATTCCATCAACACCTATATCTAAGATAAAGTCAAATATTTCTGCTTTGGATCTACCTGTGCATAAATATACTAAGTTTCCCATTTCTCTGGTTCTTTGTACTGCTTCAATTGTAGATGGTAGTATTCTTTCAGGATCTTGATCAAAGGTAACTAAAGTACCGTCTACATCTAAAAATATAATCTTTTTCTCCATTTTACAATCTCCTCTGCGCAAGATTATAACATACATAGATATTGAGATTCTTTTTTTTCATATTATGAACAAGAAATTCTAGTGGTTGCAAAGTAATAAAATAGGAGTATGATATACGATAAGGAGAGATGCTATGAAGGGGAGAAATGTAGATTTAATTTCAGGAACAATATGGAAATCAATTTTAATGTTTGCAGTACCATTATTAATAGGAAACTTATTTCAACAATTGTATAATACAGCAGATTCATATGTTGTAGGAAACTATGTTGGTAAGTCAGCTTTAGCTGCTGTAGGAGCCAGTTCACCAATCATAAATATGTTGATTGGTTTATTTATGGGAATAGCAACTGGTGCTGGTGTAGTTATTGCGAATTATTTTGGTGCAGAAGACCCAGAGAATCTAAAAAAGACAGTGCATACATCTGCAGCATTAACATTAGTTATGTCAGTAGTACTAACTATTGTTGGATTAGCCTTTACAAATCCAATGTTACATGCAGTTGGAATACCAGCAGATATTTTTGATGAAGCTGCATTATATTTAATGATTTATTTTGGAGGGATTTCATTTGCGTTAATATACAATATGGGTGCTGGAATACTGCGAGCTGTTGGTGATTCTAAAAGACCATTATATTTTTTAGCGATTGCTAGTGTAATAAATGTAGTATTAGATTTTATTTTTGTAAAATATTTTAACTGGGGAATTGCTGGTGCTGGAATTGCCACTTTAATTGCCCAAGCAGTAAGTGCTATATTAGTTGTTTATATGTTACTTAAAACAGAGGAAAATTATAAACTGAATTATCGAAGTATTCGTTTTGATAAGCCAATATTAAAACGTATTATTGTAATTGGATTACCAACTGGATTCCAACAAAGTGTAGTATCTTTATCTAATGTAATTGTTCAATCTTATGTAAATGCATTTGGGTCCTCGGTAGTTGCAGGCTATTCGGCTGCTATTCGAATTGATGGATTCTTCAATTTACCTTTACAAAGTTTTAATATGGCGGTTACTACTTTTGTTGGTCAAAACATGGGTGCTAAGCAATATGATAGGGTTAAAAAAGGTGCTAAATCAACAATGTTAATGGCATTGTTAGTGATAGGTACATTATCAATATTATTGTATTTCTTTGGTGATGAGTTTATTCGTTTCTTTAATAAGGATGTTGATGTGGTAGAAGCTGGTAGAACCATGCAGTTAGCTTTCATACCATTTTATATAGTTTTACCAATAGTTCAAACCATAAATGGAGTATTACGTGGAGCCGGAAAATCTACAATACCAATGTATATTATGGTCTTTAACTTTGTAATATTAAGACAAATATATCTTATGATAGCTACAAATATATCGAAAGATTTATATGTTGTTTTTATGGGATGGCCAGTAACATGGGTTGTTTGTGCATTAATGTTCATAATATATTATCATAAAGTTAATTGGTTGCCAAAAGAAGAAGTGTAGATAGCACTTCTTTTTCTATTTATTATTTGTCGAAAAAACTGTATACTATAGGAAGGAGTGATGAAAATGAAAAATTGGGATACCTTTTTAGAAGAAGAATCTAAAAAAGATTATTATAATGTATTAATGGAAAAAGTAAATCATGCGTATGAGACAACAACGGTTTTTCCACCTAAAGAAGATATGTTTTCTTGTTTTAAACTTTGTCCATATGATAAAGTCAAAGTTGTTATTTTAGGACAAGATCCGTATCATGGAGAAGGACAAGCACATGGATTAAGCTTTTCAGTTAAACCAGGTGTAAAGATACCACCAAGTCTAAGAAACATCTATAAAGAACTAAAAGAAGATTTAGATATAGATGCACCTAATCATGGATATTTAGTCTCTTGGGCTAAACAAGGAGTCTTAATGATGAACACCGGTTGGAGTGTGGAAGAAGGAAAAGCTGCGAGTCATAAGAAATTTGGTTGGCACCAATTTACTAACAATGTATTAGAAGAACTGAATACATATGAAGAACCATTAGTATTTATACTTTGGGGAAATCATGCGATTAAGGCTGCAAGTGGAATAACAAATCCCAAACATTATATTATTAAGGGAGTGCATCCTTCACCATTAGCTGCAAGAGGTGGTTTTTTTGGTAGTAAACCATTTTCTAAAACAAATGCCTTTTTAGAAGAAACAGGTAGAGGTCCAATCGATTGGAAAATAGAGAATATATAAAAAAGTATTTACATTAATAAAATTAGTGTAAATACTTTTTATGTACGCCAGGCATGGCATATATCTAGGTGGTGAAAGTCCACTGTGGGGGTGATGTCGCAACTGCCAACCACTAGCCAATATCAAGGGTGTCCATCGTGAGATGGAATCTGAAG
>JBKEBJ010000249.1:0-17004 GCA_047973105.1 Coprobacillaceae bacterium
AGAGAATCTTTTTTTGGAGGATTTGAAGGTGATGATAATGATACTGTTTGGGGAAAAGTATCACAATCTCTTGGATATAAAACAGTAGATGAGGCAATTAAAAATAAAGAATCTTATAAAACAGTATCAGATGCTTTAGCTAAAGTGGATTCACGTGGTGATGCTGAAACTTTTGAAGATGTTATAAAAAGAGTTAAGGCAGGGATACACAAGGTCTATATGAATGTAGAAGATAAAGAAGCCAACGTTCTTATTGTTACGCATGGTAATGTGATTCGTAAGATGGCCCATGAAATAGAACCAGAACGTAATGTTGGTGCAGAAATTGGTAATGGAAACCTAACTGCAATTGTCTATGATGGTGAGAACTATAACTTAGAGTTCTTTAATAAAAGTTCGATATAATAATATAAAAAGGAAAGTAATTCCAATGAGTCGCATTGGTGTTTACTTTTCTTTCTTATTTAAAGAAAGATTAATATTTACAACTTCACTATGGCTACCAATACGCATTGGTGGACCCCAAGTGGCTGCTCCAGAAGAAACGATAACTTGTGAAGAATCTGGACTTTCACGATAGTATCCATAATCTACAGTGAATAACTTATTAGTAACTAGATTGAAAGGGAATATTTGTCCCTTATGTGTGTGTCCACAAAGAATGAGGTCAATGGTAGAATCATATTGATTAATGTTTGATGGTTGATGATCCATAACAATAATTGGAAGTGTAGTATCGATGCCATCTAATACTATATTAGTACTTCTTTTATTACCTTGTAATCCAATAGGTGTAGAATCAACTCTTCCAGCAATAATAAAAGCATTATCAATGATAGTATAAGCATCATTTAAAAGTGTAATATTACTATCTTTAAAAAATGTAATCATTTCTTCATAAGAATTACCAGCATCATGATTTCCTAAACAAGCATAGGTTCCATAGGTAGAATGAATATTTCTACATAATGCAGCCATTTCATCAGGTTTGTAAATAGCGTTATAGTCACCATTTATGATATCTCCAGCCATTAAAACAATATCTGGTTGTAGTTGATTGATTTTTGTTACAAGAGTATTTAGATATCGTAAATCATTTGTATAACCAAAGTGTAAATCACTAATAAGAATTACAGATAGTGTATCAATAGTTGATGGCTTATTGATATTAATATCATAAGAGGTTGTTTTCAATTGTCTTGCATTATACATACCATAAATAACAATAATACTAGTGATTAGTATAACAATGCTTCCAGTAATGAATTGGGTAATATTAGAATAGGGAATAAGGTGTATTAATCTACCAATAAATAATATAAGGTCACTGATTGTCCAAAGAAGTAGAGAATAAAAATAAACTCCCATCCAAAATTCTCCAAACCGACCTAACCATTGAACAATTCTAGTATCCTTTTTTATTTTCATAAATGAGGAAGTAAATGTAAAAACAGTAGTTAAGGCTAATAAAGCATATATAATCCAAAGTAAATTAGTATTCATACTAGGGAATAAATGTTGTGACCATAGTATTAAATTTTGACCAATATAATAATTGGTCAATCCATAAACTATAAAAACAGAGGCAATTAAAAATATCATGTATTTCTCCTTTATAAAAGTATTATCAAATATTATCATTTAATTGTTTTATATAGATGAACAACCTTTAATTATTTCATTAATCTTCGTAAAACAAGAGAAAGAATAAACCATAATATAATACTTATGATAAGTGTAATAATCCAACCAAAGGCATTGTTCTCTAAAGGTAGTGGCATATTCATTACAAAAAAGCCAGAGATGATAGTAGGAATAGTTAATAATATAGATAATACTGTTAGAGTTTTCATTGTATCATTTAGATTGTTATTTAAAACATTATTATATGTTCCAGATAATTGTTGTAGAATCTGTGAAGAAAGTTTTGTCATTTCTACTAACTGTTTTGCTTCAATTAACGTATCCTCAAACTGTTCTTTTTCACCATCGTCTAAAGCACGATATATGATGTGTGTCTTTACTTGTTCTAATAAAACAACATTTTGTCTAGACGCAGATACAAAATAAACAATCCCAGTTTCTAAATCTGATAGTGAGAGTAAATTTTGTTTTGTCGTTTTTTCTTTTAACTTATCATTAATTGTTTTTCTATCTCTATTCATTTCTTCAACAAAAGGAAAGTAAGAATCAGTAATAATAAATAAACTACTAAATAAGAATTTAAAAATTGTAATATTTGGATTTCTATCTAGATATGTTTTCATTTTATCAATGACATATTGATTTTTACTATTTGTTATGGTGATTAATTGTAAATCTTTTATTAGGAAAGTCATAGGGATTGTTTCGTAGTGATTATCAATTTTACCTTGATTAGGAACGTTACATATTAAGACAAATGTATCTGTTGTTTAATCGTATTCTAGATGTGCACGTTCATTTCTATCTAAGGAATAAGCAACAACTTCACTATCAATATTATACTTGTTATGAAGTTTCTCTAATTCGTTAATATTATCTGCATTAATTGTAATCCAATCGTATTTATTATTAAATGAAACTTTAGTTATCATAAAACTATCTCCTTATTTTTCTAGTGTTTTTATTGCTTGATTAACTTTACAGGACGTCCTTCAATATAACCACGATATCCTTGTGGCTCTAGTTGGATTCTAGGTGCTATATCATCATCCCAAATATAACCATGAACGGTAGGATCATACTGATCAATTGTAACAGATAAATCTCCAATTGCTTCATCAAAGTAGTCTTCATCATAAGGTTGGCCTTGAAACATCATCATAGTACAAGGGGGTAAATCAATGATATCGTAGTTTTCAGGAATGACGCCGCTATAATCTTGTGGAACTTCAACCCCTTGGGCATAAATAGAAGTATTGATTGGACGAAGTGTTTTTGGTAACCAAACTCCCACTGGTTCATGAAGAGCCTCTTTGACACTAACTAACATTCCCCAAACATCGCATCCTACTTCATTAGAATAATCAAAATAATTATCGGCTTTTTCGCCACGTAATAACAATAATTTTCTAGCAGGAAAATTAATGATTCGAACATGGAACTCATTAGATAAAGGAGGATGCTCCTCTTTTTCTTGTTGCATCAAATAATAACTTCTTACTGGATAAGGATGAAATAATGGAATAGGAGGAGTTTTCATTTGATATGATTTTGGAGTAATTCCAAAATTCTTTTGAAAGGCTCTTGTGAAACCTTCATGAGAACTAAATAAAAAATCAAAAGCTACATCAACTACTCTAAGGTCTTCGTTTCTAAGACGCATTGCAGCTTTAGAAAGACGAAGATTACGAAGGTATTCAAAAGGAGACTTACCTGTAAATTCTTTAAACATTCTAGCACAATACCATGGAGAGTAACCAACAGCTCCTGCTAGTGCTTGTAATGTGATTTCATCTTCTAGATGTTGTTCCATATATTCTTGCATCGTAGTTACTGCATTCGCATGTTCCATATTTGTCATATACTTCCCTCCCTTAAAATGGATATATTTATTATACCATAATCGTTATTTAATACTGTGCAAAGAAAGTCAAGAAATTGATTTTTTTAATTGTTATACTTTTTATATCAAAGAAAGATAGGAGATAATAAATATGAAAAATGTTAAAGAATTAGTAAATCAACATATGTTAAAATTATGTAATGAAATTGGAGCTAGAGCGACTGGTTCAAAATCAAATCAAGAAGCAGTAATGTATGCAAGTAAAGTATTTGAAGAGCTTGGATTAAAAGTGATAAAACAAGAATTTGAATGTATGGATTGGGAAAATGAAGGAGGACTACTTGAAGTAGATAATAATAATATTGAAGTAGAAGCAGCTGAATATTCATTACCATGTGATGTAAAAGGAGAAACAATATGTATTGACACGATTTCAAAGTTAAAAGAGACAAATATTACTGGAAAAATTTGTATTTTATATGGAGAGTTATGTAAAGAAACACTGATGCCTAAAAGTTTTACATTCTGGAATCCTGAAGAACATCAAGAAATCATTCGTACTTTAGAGACAAAAAAACCATTAGCTATTATTACTGTAAGTTATTTAGAAGAAGTGGCGGTATCTATTATTCAGGATGGAGATTTTATGATTCCGTGTGCTACTATAAAGGGTAAATATTTAAATACTATATTAAAAAGTAATACTATTCATTTACAATTATTAACTAAACGCAAACCTTCTATTAGTGCAAATATCATAGCGACATATGGAACAGGAAATCAAAAGGTTGCCTTCTCAGCACATATAGATACAAAACCAACAACACCTGGAGCATTGGATAACGCTAGTGGTGTAGCTACATTATTAGCTTTAGCAGCGCAAATAGTAGAAAATGAGTATCCATACCAAATAGAGTTCGCACTATTTAATGGAGAAGATTATTATTCGACACCTGGAGAAATGATATATATGAATTCTTATTTACAACATTCAGAAGATTATATCTGTGCTTTCAATGTAGACGGAGTAGGAATGAAAGATAGTAAAACATCATTCTCATTTTATGAATGTCCAGAAAACTTACAGAATGATATTCGTAGATTTTCAGATAATTATAAAACTATTGAAGAAATTGAACCATGGCCAATGGGGGACCATATGTTATACGCTAGTGTTGGCATTCCTGCTATCGCTATGACTGCATCTAAAATATTTATGTTAATGGAGTCCGTAATGCATACACCAGAGGATAATCTTTCTATAGTGGATATGGAAAAAATTATAGACACTATATTATTTCTACAAGGCTGCATATAAGATACATGAAATACAATAGATAAAAAGCTATTGTATTTTTTATTTGACAATTAATAAAAATAAGATATAATTAATCATGTATTAAACACGTTTAATAGAAAGAAGGAAGTATTATGAATAACAACACAAAACAAATATTATTAGATACTACGAAACAATTATTATTAGAATGTGAAGATGTTTCTTCTATTACAGCAAGAGTAATTGCTACTAAAGCAAATGTTAATTTGGCTATGATTAATTATTGTTATCAATCAAAAGATAATTTACTATCTTTAGCTACATCAGAAATAATTAGAAATGATTTTGAAAAATATGATATTACAAAAAGCGATGGATTAAATACTAAAGAACAATTATTAGAATTATTAGTTTATATTAGTGAAGTTGTTATGAAATATAAAGAAATTACACAAGCGACGATACCACATATCCTACTTAATGCACCAATTACATTACCAAATAGAATATTGCCATATATTAAAGAGTGCTTAATTAATGATAACAATGATAAAAAATGTCGAACTATCGCATTTCAAATAGTTACGAATCTACAGATTATATTTTATAGATTTAGTGATTATTGTGAGTATATTGGTGTAAATATTAATAATGAAGAAGAGATTATTAATGAAATAAGAGAAAATATTAGTTTGAATTTAGATGCTTTTTTAGGAGGTGATGAAAGTGAGAAATAATCTTAAAAGTATCTCTATATCATTTTTTATTGCAGCAATTCCATTATTTATGATAGTGGATTGGTATTATCCAAGATTTGGATTAATTGTTTTATTTTTAAGTATTACTTGTGGCTTAGTTGTCGATCAATTACATCGTATATTTAATACAACAAACATGGTAGAAAGACAGAGTCTACAATATAAATATTTTAGATTGGGAGCACTTATTTTATTTGTTCAAAGTCCAATAGCTATTATTTATGAAAATATGTATCGTTCTGGTTTTGGAACAATAATCGCTGCTTTAATGATTGTTTTAGGTATTATCTTAGATCAGATTTCTAGAATGAAAGAAAGACAAATATAGGAGGAAAAATATGAGTTTACTACTTAAAGTATCAGGAATTATTTCGATTGTATTATTATCTTGTACTATTTTTTGTGGAGTGTGGCTTAAATTTCATCCAGTTGATGATAAGAGTTTTCATTTTATATTATCCATTAGTAGTGTTATCGTAGCGTTAATAACAATAGTATTATTTATGATGAATTTTAAAAAATAACTATAAGTATTCTAACGACATTCCATTTGTACAGTTCCTCTTAATATATTACAATAATAATAGGAAGAGGTGATTTAAAATGGAATGTATTATTTTAGTAGGTATACCCGCTACAGGAAAAACAGAATTTTATATTAATCGATTATTTAAGACTCATATGCGAATTAATTTAGATATGATAAAAACTAGAAAAAAAGAAGCTATTTTAGTAGATGCTTGTCTTAAAGCTAGACAGTCTTTTGTGGTTGATAATACAAATCCAACAATAATGGATCGTAAGAAATATCTTGTTAAAGCCAAAGCAGCAGGATTTAAAACAATCTGTTATTATTTTGAATCTACTCTAGGAGACGCTATTACTAGAAATGATCGAAGAAAAGGAATAGAGAAAGTACCAATAGTGGCGATTAGAAGTATCTTAGCTAGGTTAGAAATACCTTCTTTAGAAGAAGGATTTGATGAACTATATTTTGTACATATCGCTAATGGTCGTAAATTTGTAATAGAAAGACAGTTTGAGAATTAGAATTATAAGGAGATGTTTATATGGAAGTACGTGTATTACGTTATTTTTTAATGATTGTACAAGAACAAAATATTACTAAAGCAGCGAGACTTTTACACATTACCCAACCAACTTTATCTCGTCAGATGATGCAATTAGAAGAACAATTAGGCGTAACTTTATTTGTACGAAAGAAAAATAATATTGTGTTAACGGATGAAGGAATGTTATTAAAAAGAAGAGCAGAAGAAATTGTGGATTTAGTTAATAAAACAGAAAAAGAACTTTTAATTGAGGAAAAACAATTAGCAGGTGAAATCTTTATTGGTGCTGCTGAAACTAAGTCTATGCATAATTTAGCGAGTATTATGAAGGAGGTTTCAAATGCATACCCATTAATTACATATAATACGTATAGTGGTAATGCGGATGATATAAAAGATCGTATTGATAAAGGATTGATAGATGTTGGGTTATTAACAGAACCAGTAGATATTAATAAATATGAATTTATAAGACTTCCTGAAAAAGAAAGATGGGGAATATTATTACCTAAAACATCTCCATTAGCTAAAAAAGACTTTATTACACCAGAAGACTTAATGGATAAGCCATTACTAATATCACAACGTTTTCTAGTACAAAATGAAATCATTAATTGGCTACAAATGGATTCTAATCATCTACATATTGTAGGAACTTACAATCTAATTTATAACGCTGCAGTAATGGTTGAACATAATATTGGTTTTGCGGTATGTTTAGAAAGTTTAATTAATTCTAACGAAGAAACGAATACTTGTTTTAAACTGTTTTATCCAAAGTTAGAAACTGGTAGTGTTCTTGTTTGGAAGAAAAATCAGATTTTCTCACCAGTAACATCAAAATTTATAGAAATGATTAAAAATGCTTTAAAGGCATGATATATGATAAATAATAGGTATTGGACATTTATTGTAGTTTCTAATATGATACATATATAAGTATTTATAACAAAAGATAGTTTAAGACTATCTTTTTATAATGATAAGGTTTTGAAATAGAAAGGTAAGGGAATATGCGCAATAAGAATGCAAAACATTGGTTAGTATTAATTGTATGTTGTGGATTAACAGCAGTATCAATTGGTTTTTGTGTAAATGCAGTAGGTGTTTTTTATACACCAGTATCAGAGAGTCTAGGGATTATGAGAGGGACTTTTGCGATGCATGCGACAATATCTGCTTTAATGACAGCTGTTGTATCGCTATGCATTCCAAAATTGATGAAGAGGTATTCATTTAAAGTACTATTAATTGTTGGTTTGATTTTAGTGAGTGGCAGTACGGTTTTAATGGCATTTAGTAATAATATATTTATGTTTTATATTTTAGGTGCTGTTCGTGGTGCTAGTTCTGCCTTATTTGGAATTGTTCCAGTTACAATGATTATCAATCAATGGTTTGATAAAAAACATGGATTAGCGACAAGCATTGTTCTTAGTTTTAGTGGTATTGCAGGAGCCGTAGGTTCACCAATATTTGCATACTTTATAGAATCACTTGGCTGGCAAACAACGTATATTATTAAAGGTATACTAATGATTCTTCTTTGTTTACCTGCTATTTTGTATCCATTTTCTGTAGACCCTAAAGATAGTGGTGTTCTACCTTATGGACTAGAAAAGGATAAAGCTAAGGATGCGATAATATCAAAAAGCACAGGATCATTTTCTATATTTAATGTAACTTTCATTTGTTTCTTTGTTTTCGCAATTCTACATACCGCAATTACCGGAATCACACAACATTTACCAGGTTTTTCTGAAAGTATCGGACAAAGTGCTACTCTTGGCGCAATGTTGTTATCAGCAGGGATGATAGGAAATATTGTATCCAAATTATTTATTGGTGTTATTAGTGATAAGTTGGGAGCAGTCAAAGCCACAATTATTATGCTAATTGTTAATATGATAGGAATTATATTATTAATAAGTGTTAAAAATACAATTGGTTTGTTAGTTGGTTCCGTTTTGTTTGGCTCGGTATATTCAGCTGGGGCAGTAGGATTTGCATTACTTACCAAAGAATTCTTTGGTAATGAAAACTATACTAAAGTTTTTCCAATTGTCACTTTTGCGACAAATACAGGAGGTGCTTTTGCATTATCTTTAGTAGGATATATATATGATTTTACAGGGACATATAGGATTGCTTTTATGATAGCGATAGGAATTAATATTATTAATATGATATTGTTAGCTATTGTTGTAAGAAAGACTAGAAATAAAACTTCATATGTTATGGAGATGGAACCAGTAAAATAATAACTTAGGAGGAAATATAAAATATGGAATATGTTAAATTAGGTAAAAAAGGTCTAGATGTTTCAAAAATTTGTTTAGGATGTATGGGGTTTGGTGATTCTTCTAAATGGATTCATAGTTGGGTTTTAGATGAAAGTGAAACAGAAAAAATAATTAAAAAAGCATTAGATTTAGGAATCAATTTCTTTGATACTGCTAACGTATATTCTTTAGGAACTAGTGAAGAGTACTTAGGGCGAATCCTTAAAAAACACGCAAAACGTGAGGAAATAGTCATTGCTACAAAAGTTAGTGGCGCAATGCATGTAGGTCCTAATGGATATGGTCTATCTAGAAAAGTGATACTACATGAAGTGGAAGCGTGCCTAAAAAGATTAGATGTGGACTATATTGATATCTTATATATTCACCGTTGGGATTACGGAACACCAATAGAGGAAACGATGCGTGTATTAGATGATTTAGTGCGTTCAGGAAAAGTACACTATATTGGAGCTTCCTCTATGTATGCTTGGCAGTTTGCTAAAGCACAATATGTGGCTGAAAAAAATCATTGGACAAAATTTTCAGTTATGCAAGGTCATTATAATTTGTTATATCGTGAAGAAGAAAGAGAAATGAATCCAATGTGTTTAGATATGGGAGTAGCGTTAGTACCATATAGTCCTTTAGCAGCTGGTCGCTTAACACGTGATTGGAATTCTAGTTCAAAACGTTTTAAAGAGGATAAAGTGGCCCAAACAAAGTATGATGCAACACAATCAACTGATAAAATAGTTGTTGAAAGGGTAGCTGAAATTGCAGAAAAATTGAATGTTACTCGTTCACAAGTGGCAGTTGCTTGGTTATGGGCTAAAGGAGTTAGTGCTCCGGTTGTGGGGATAACTAAAGAAAAATATTTAGATGACTTTGTAGGAGCATTAGATGTAAGAGTAAGTGAGGAAGATATTGCTTATTTAGAAGAAACTTACGTCCCTCATACAATTGTAGGACATCAGTAAAATCTGGATGTTAAATAAATAATTATATTTTCTTGTCAAAAAAACGTTAGATACATAATTTTGTTTTTCACAAAATCTTATATCTAACGTTTTTAGTACGTATTATTTTTTTAAGAATTTATAAGCAACCGCAATTACTACTATTGCGATAACTACTACTACAGCTACAACTTGAATACTCATTATAGTTCTCCCTTCTTTATATATTGATATTTATATATTTTTATTTTTTTAATATTTTATATCCAACTGCGATAATAACAACAGCGATTACTGCTACAATAGCGACTACTTGTATACTCATAATACTGTCTCCTTTCTGATATTCTATTTTCTATTTTTGATAATTTTAAATCCAGCCAAACCTGCACTAACAATTGCGACTAATGCTACAGCGATTACTCTTCCATCCATGATAGCTACCTCCTTATGTAGTGTTCGTTAAGGGTTTCCTCAACCACAAATCCAGTATATAAATAAAATGTTTATAAAATACTTATGAAATGTTTCTAATATATTAATAAAAATCAAATGAAATGGGTGACTTTAACATTTCGTAAACATTTCTAATATATAGTAGTTATGTGATACACTATTTATGGAGGGGATATAAAATGATAAAAGTACTAATTTTAGAGGATGATAAAGATTTAAATACGGCAGTTACAACCTATTTAAATGATGTTGGATACCAAGCATTTGGATGTCTTGAAGCAAATGAAGCGTATGATGAAATGTATAATAATCCCTATGACATCATCGTATCAGATATTATGATGCCAAATATTGATGGTTTTGAATTTGCAAAAACACTAAGAGGATTGGATAAATCTATTCCTATTATCTTTATGAGTGCTAAGGATGATTTTATCTCTAAACAAAAAGGATTTAACATAGGAATTGATGATTATATTGTAAAACCAATAAATTTAGAAGAATAAAATTTAAGAATAAAAGCACTACTTAGAAGATCAAATATCGCTAGTGAAAAGAAATTGGTTGTTGGTAGTTTAGTTATGGATGGTGAAGAGATGAGTGTCATGATTGATGGTGAAGATATTAATGTAACAGTAAGGGAATTTAATATCTTATTTAAATTGTTGTCCTATCCAAAGAAGATATTTTCTAGATCACAATTAATGGATGAATTTTGGGATATTGATAGTGATACTAGCTTACGAGCTGTTGATGTTTATATCACAAAGATTAGAGATAAATTTTCTTCATGTGATGATTTTAAAATTACAACAGTACATGGTTTAGGTTATAAAGCGATATTAAATACTAGGGAAGATAGACACATACTTCTGATAAACATGATTACATAGATACTATGTTTTTAGACTTTAATAAAATGGTTGCAGAACTTGGCAGTATTGAAACATTAAAAACTGACTTTATATCCAATGTATCTCATGAAATAAAAACACCAATTTCAATTATGCAAAATTATGCGGAGATGTTAAAAGTCGAAAAACTAAGTGATAGTAAAAGAATAATGTATGCAGAAACAATTGAAATAGCGAACAAGCGATTGGCCTCTTTAATAAGTAACATTCTAAAACTAAATAAATTAGAAAATCAAAAGATTAGTTTAGAAGTACAATCGTATAATGTTTGTGAACAGTTATGTAATTGTGCGATATCTTTTCAAGAACTTTGGGAAGAGAAAAATCTTGAATTTGAAGCAGAAATAGAAGATATAGGAATCATTTATGCGGATGAAAGTTTGATGGAAATTGTCTGGAATAATCTATTATCTAATGCCATTAAATTCAGTAAAGAGGGCGGTAAAGTACGTATTAGCGAAACATCAACAGAAGATACTATTACAATATCAATAAGTGATACTGGCTGTGGTATTGATGATACTACAATAAAACATATATTTGATAAATTTTATCAAGGTGATACATCGCATACAAAACAAGGTAATGGTTTAGGGTTAACTTTAGTTTCAAGGATTATAGAGTTATCAAATGCAACAATAACTGTGGAAAGTAAAATAAACGAAGGAACTACATTTACTGTAAATATACCTGTAAATTATGATAAGGATGAACAAGAAAATGAATAACTTTAGGTCGTATGATTATAAAGAGTTGAATCCTAAAGATCCATATTGTTCAATGCGAATAGATAGTTATGAGAATTTTGGTTGGTTTATTGATGAGAATATTAAAGATAGTAGAAAAATTGTATTAAAAAGAAATCAAAAAATAATTAATAAAGCGGAACTAACAAGATTACAGAGATATTATGAAAGTTGCTTACGTGAAATTGAAATGTTAAATAAATCTAAAAAATCTAATGCAACAATGTATGCATTAATCATTGGTTTTGTGGGAACGGTCTTAGTTGCTTTATCAGTCTTCGCAATTACAGCTCCAGTACCAAATATTTCGTTATGTATTATCTTTGGAACACCAGGTATTATTTGTTGGATTTTACCTATCTTAGTTTATAAATATATATATAGAAGAAGAGAAAAGGAAATTGCGCCTTTGATTGAAGATAAATATGAAGAAATATATGATATATGTAAAAAAGGACATGCACTATTAAACGATTAAGAGCTGAAAAGCTCTTTTTTAATATTTTAGAAACATTTCTTAATCAATTTATAAACAAATACTGAGTATTCTAATATTACAGTTAAGAGGAGGAACAATATGACAGCTATACCAACTACATCATTTTTAAAAGAAAATGAAAAGACAGAATTTGGGAACCACAATTCTGATGTAAAACATATATCTATTATATTAACGCAGTTTGATGATATGTTTTCTAGTATCATTAGGTTTGTGGCTAAACAAGAATATACCCATGTTTCTTTAGCCTTGGAAGGATACGATAAAGCTTTTACATTTAATTATCGTGGATTTGCATTAGAGAAGCCATACACATTATTTAGACGTAAAAAAGGGACAAACATGATATTAGAAGTAAGTGATGAACAATATAAAATAATAGAGAGACAAGTCTTAAATTTTCAAAGACAAAGTTCAACATTAAAATATACTCATTTAGGTGTTATCTTTTGTGCATTAAATATTTCTATAACAATAAAAAAAAGATATTTTTGTTCGCAATTTGTTGCAGAAGTATTAAAGAATAGTGGAATTCATTTACGCAAGGAAAGTCAATTATACTTACCTCAAAACTTATATCAAGAATTACTAAATAATAAACAAGTTTATAAAATTATTAATAATTAACATTTTAGAAACATTTATGAAATAAATCATAAATAAATAAAACATATACTTAAAATATAGAAAGAGAGGAATTTGATGATGATATTTAAAACAATTTATGGTTTATTTAAAGGAACAAGATATGGAGTATTAGGACTATCGCTACTAGGCATTATTGGATCAATAATATTACTATGTATGAACATTACACTAGGGGTAGCTTCTACAAGTATATTTCTAGCTAGTTTAATAGGTTCAGCAGGGTTATTACTATTATTATTACCAGAATTAATAGTTCATAAATTGATGAAGTTAGAAATGATTATGGATAGAAGATATTTAATTGGAGCAGTGTTATTAGTTGTTGCATTTACGATTGTTGGATTGATATATGTTAGTACTGGTGGATTTCCAACACTAAATATCCCATTCACAAATATTTAATGATAGGAGGAAGAAATAATGAATAAAGATTATATAGGGTATGAATATCGAAATAAGGTAGTAAAAAAGAAGTATGAATCTATTTACATGGATTCCTATGAAAACTATGGGTGGTTAATTGATGAAAGAGCCGCTTCTATTAGAAAGGTAGACCATATCACACTAAAATTAAAAAGAGATCGTAAAATTACAAACAAAGCAGAATTATCAAGACTACAAAAACAATTTGAAAGTCATGTTCAAGAAATTGACACATTAGAGACATCGAAATATATTGTTGCTTCAACAGTTGCGTATATTATTGGTATAATCGGTTGTGCCTTTATGGCAGGTGGGGTCTTCGCAATTACAGCTTCTACACCAAATGTTCCACTATGTGCTTTTTTTGGAATTATTGGATTTATTGGTTGGGTGCTTCCTTATCTATGTTACAGAACAATTTTACAAAGAAAAGCAGAAAAGATAGATCCATTAATTAATAATAAATATGAAGATATTTATCAAGTAAATAGAAGGGCACATGCTTTATTATGAGGAGGAAAGAAAAATGACACAGTATAAATTGAAAACACCAAAAGGGATAGAAAATACAGTCGTAAAAGGATATAAAAAAATAGAAAAAACATTCGTTAATAACTTTCTAGAAGAAGATAGTGATAGTGACTCAGGCTATAATATTAAACCTGGAAAAATAGGACAAGGATTTATAAAAACTTATAAGAAAATAGAGAATAAGTTTGTTGATACGTTTTTAGAAGAGGTAGAAATTGATGAATAAAATAATGGATATTAATCTACCAAGTCATTACTATTTTAGTTATGAAAAAACATGTCCTACGATGAAACAAAAAGAAATTACTATAGGTAAAGATTCTTTAGGTAATGTATATTGTCGAAAGGAAGAAATGGAATATTTGTTTATGAAGTATGGTCAAGGATATACAGTATATCAACCAGATTCATATCGAGTATTCAAAAAGATAAGCAATAGATTATTTTCATTAAACAAAGTTGAACAACTTATTGAAGAATATAAACGAATTATATTTTCATCAATATTAAATAAATCACATATATTAAAGTATAAAGGAAAAAAAGATATTGGCGGAAGAGAATGTTCCATTTACACTAATAGAAATACAAATACTATGGATGTATTAGTAGTTGATAAACATACAGGTGTATTTAGAGAATGGGTAAATACTTATGAAAGAGTATTAAATAAACGTTTTATTTTAAATGAGATGCGATTTAGAGATATGTTTATTGTTGCTTAATAATAAATATATCTTTCAATACTTATAAAGGAAAGTAGTATTACAAGATATATATTTAGATAATAAAAATGATAATGAGAATTTTGAAATAAATCTTATTATCATTTTTATTGTATTTACTACTTGACAATTAATAAATGTATTATATAATATTATTAATGACTGATACAAGTAATTATAGTCAATATAAAAAAAGGAGAAGACCAATGCCAAAAATAGTAACTGAAGAAGAAAAACAACAAGTTCGTGAATCTATTTATATAAATACATTAGCTTTAATTCAAGAAAAAGGGATTAAAAAGATAACAGTTGATGATATTGTATTAGCTGTTGGAATTAGTAAGGGATCATTTTACAATTACTATCCTTCAAGAGAAGTAGCAATCTATGAAATATTAAAAAGAAGTGAAAGACGATTATTCTCTCAAATGGAAGAAATTATGAAAAGCGATTTACAAGATAAAGATAATTTAATTAGATTTTTCAATGATGTGTTTTTATCACCAGAGAATATGCTTTGGTATGTATCAAGTGTAGATTTGGATATATTATTACGTAAATTACCAGCTGAGTATCGAACAAGGGAAGATTTGAAATCAGATGATTATTTTACTAGAAGTTTAAAACTTATGAAAGTTAGTAAAAAACAAATGGAGACAGTAGCTTTATTAACAGATTGTATAGGGTTAATTATTGCGAATACAAAATTTAGTGAAAAAGGGAAAAGAGAAACATTAGACATTATTATTAATGCAACTGCAGATTATATAGTAGGGAGGACAAAATAATGACAGTTTTAGAGGGAACAGTATCAAGTAATGATACTTCAAAAAATGAATTATTAAGTAAAAATTTCTTATTGATGGTGGTAGGACAAATTATATCCATCTTTGGTTCTGCAATATTACGTTTTGCATTATCTTTATATGTCTTAGATATAACTGGACGTGCGGATATGTTCGCTATATTATTTGCAATATCTAATATACCCGTAATTCTAACACCTATTGGTGGGGTGATTGCTGATCGTTTCAATCGTAGAAACTTGATGGTTATTTATGATTTTTGTAGTAGTGCAATTATCTTTGGGTTATTCATATTATTAATGATAACAAATGTATCTATTGTAATGATTGCGGTAGTCATGGTTTTACTATCAACAATCAGCGCTATGTATACGCCAACAGTTTCTGCTAGTTTACCATTATTGGTGAAAAACAATATTGAAAAGGCAAATGGTATTGTTACTGCAGTACAATCCTTATCCGGTGTAGTAGCACCAATATTAGGTGGAATTCTTTATAATGTATTAGGAATGGAATATCTTGTAGCTATTAGTTGTATTGCGTTCTTTGCATCAGCAATATTAGAAATATTTATTACGATTCCTTATACAAAACGTAATTCCGACGGAAGTGCATTAGCGATGATGAGTGCCGATTTAAAAAATGGATTTCTATATGTAAAACAAAATAGTTTTATATTGAAATCAACAATCTTAGCTGCTATCTTAAATTTAGTATTATCACCATTATTAATAGTTGGTGCTCCTATTATTTTACGAGTTGCAATGCAAAGTAATGATGTCATGTATGGCGTAGGAATGGGTGTTATTAATTTAGCTATGATTCTTGGAGCTATTACTATAGGGTTTTTCACTAAATTCTTAAATGTAAAAAAGATATTCTATTGGATATTAATGTTGGCGCTTTTATTAATTCCAATTATTATCTCGGTATTACCAATTATGAACACTATAGGTTATTATCCATCTTTTTCAATCTTTATGATGGGGGTCGTACCTATTTCAATGATAGTGACAATTCTATCAATCTATTTAATTAGTAGAGTACAAAAGAGAACACCAAATGAAAATCTAGGAAAAGTAATGGCTATTATTATGGGAGTAGCACAATGCTCTGCACCAATTGGACAAATAGCGTACGGTTCATTATTTGAGACATTCTAAACATCAATATATATTCCAATAATATTTGTTAGTATATTATTAATTGGGGTTATGTTTATAGTAAAAAAACAATTTCAAAATGAAGTAGATAATTAAAAAAGGAGATATAATCTGTTTTATGCAGATTACGTCTCCTTTTTATGTACGCCAGGCATGGCATATATCTAGGTGGTGAAAGTCCACTGTGGGGGTGATGTCGCAACTGCCAACCACTAGCCAATATCAAGGGTGTCCATCGTGAGATGGAATCTGAAG
>JBKEBJ010000292.1:0-10551 GCA_047973105.1 Coprobacillaceae bacterium
GTGGGAGGTGATGCGGTATCTATTGAACCGCACACAGACTGTCTGAGAGATTATTGCGAAATGATGGGTATTGCAGACAGTGGTAAAGAAATAAAGATATATGTAGATGATGGGTATTCCGCATCTTCGCTTGTTAGACCACAGATGCAGAAGTTATTAAAAAGAATAAAGAAACGGGAAATAGATATTATAATTACATATGATTTTGATCGCATTAGTCGTGATGTGGTAGATACTAATCTTTTTCTTAGAATGTTGCAGCAAGAAAAAATAGATCTAAAATGTATTAGGGGCGATTTATCTATAAAGACTGCGAATGACAGGTTCGGTACGAATGTAAAAGTAGCTGCTAAACAGTTAGAGAGGGAAACTGCAGTCGAGAAAACAAATGATGCGTTATATTATATCGCTGAGAAAGAAAGAAGATATCCATGTGGTGGTAAGGTGCCACTTGGTTATCGCCGGGGTGAAGATAAGGATATTTATATTAACGATTATGAGGCTGAATTAATAAGGGAAGTATTTTATCTAGCTACACAAAGTTATAACCTGTTGGACATTGCCAAACATATGAATAATCAATCAAAGGTAAAGAAATTTGATACTACAGTGATAGAGCGTATTTTAAAGGACAAGCGTTATATTGGTAAAATGACGTATAAAGGTAAAGAGTATACTGATATTGTTCCAGCAATCGTAACAGAGGAACAGCAACTGCAGGCGCTCGAGAATTTCAAAAAGACTAAAAAATCTAATAAGGTATATTTTTTAAATGATGTGGTTTATTGTAATGACTGTAAACAAAAATTAGTTGCGACACACGGAACGGGCAATATGGGAAAAAAATATTATTACTATCGTTGTAAAAAATGCAGTCATAAGATTCCACAACAATATTTAGTAGATAGTGTTATTTCTTTTGATGCAGAAATGCCACGTAAAGAAAGAGAATTAAAAAGTATTCAGACCTCAATTAGATATATGGATAAAAGAATTGAACATGTTAAAGAAAAGTACTTACTAGGGCATTATACCAATAAAGAGTATTGTGCTTTAATCTTGCCCCTAGTAGAAGAAAAGGATAAGCAAAAGACAATGTTAGAGATTTTAAAAATGAATTTATATGATCGTGAAGATTTCGATGCTTTAGATCCATATGCTAAGACCGATTATATACAAAAGAATTTCAAACGTATGTGGGTTAATCTACCAGCAAAGAGAGTTCAAAGAATTGGAGTATTTGATTAATAATGCTTGACTTATCACCTACGTAGGTGTATAATTAAATTAGAAGGAGGAAAAGAAAGTATGTTTAATGAAGCAAAGTATAAAGCAAACAAAAAGAGCGATAAGAAGAATGGTGTTCGAGTTTCTGTATTATTGAATAAGAATACAGATCAAGATGTAATAGGGCAGCTAGAGTTAAACAAAAAAAATCCTTCTAAGAAAGGGTACAGTAAAAGATTAATTAGAGAAGATATAAAAAACAAAAAAGATTGATTATAAAATCAATCCATTAGTAAAGCAAACTATAAAAAGAGGTAAGAAGTGATGAGATATGCTGGTTATGTTAGAGTGTCACAAGAAAGTGACTTAGACTCTATAGAACAACAAAAAGAAGAAATAAATAATTATCTAATTAATACAGGGAAAAGTAGCATAGGAACTATTGACTGGTATATTGATATAGGTTGCTCTGCTAAAGCGATTGAAGGTCCAGAAATAAAAAAGCTAGTTGCACAAATTGAACTAGGTGAAGTTGTTGAAATTGTAGTGACTAATTTTAACAGAATAGTAAGATACAATTATAGTGAAGAATCATTTCTGATAGTGATTGATTTTCTAAAACTATTAGGAGAGCATAAAGTTCTACTAACATGTATAAGTGATAAAAATGAGAACAATACATTTGAATTAGAAAATGTAGGATCTTCATTAGAAGATTATTTTGGATATATGGTTAAGGGAGGGAATAATAACAATAAAGATAACTAAAAAATTGAATATATATAATCGTAGAATTCATTACCTGGAGAATGTTAGAAAAAATTGCAATAACCAGGAGAGTAATGTATAATGAATTCATTGATAAAAAAAGCATAAAAAAATACATTCTTGTTGACGCAAGAATGCATTTACACCAAATATTTCATAGAACAAGTATGAAACATCGAGTATAAATCATGTTTATTATAACATGACTGTATAGTTAACTCAATCTCGATTAGTATCATTATGGCCAATTATGAAATGTTTGAAACATTCTAATTGGTTTTTTATATAACAATTACTAACAAAGTTCGAGTTCAATTCTAATGGCAGGTGTAGCAGGAATAGAACCCACATCAGCGGTTTTGGAGACCGTTATACTACCGTTGTACTATACCCCTATAAAATTGGTGACCCGTACGGGATTCGAACCCGTGAATGCATGCGTGAAAGGCATGTGAGTTAACCATTTCTCCAACGGGCCATTTTTACTGCTTTCTCATGATACCATAACAGAAAAATAAAAGCAATAATAAATAGACAAGTTTTTACAAACATTATAAAAAATATGGCTTATAGTGCTTTATTTCTGATATTCAATGATATCTGTGATTTCACAATTAAGTGCATTACATAGACGACATAAGATATCTAAATCAATACGTGATAAGTCACCTTTACAAAATCTATGAATCGTATCGAAACGAACACCACTGATTACACTTAAATGATTTTTACTTATTTTTCTAGTATGTAAAATATCTTGTAACTTAAAAATAATCATTCCATTCTCTTGTGTTTTATACATTTTCATCACCCTATACTAATATTAACACCACTTATACGTCTTGATATTATACGTCAGCGCGTATAATATTAAAAGTAATAAGCATTGTTAATGTTGTATATAGGGGTAGAAAGAAGTGAAATAATGAAAAAAATAGTAACAGAATTATTTGATTGTTTATTTGAATTACCTGAGGATTTCTTCGATAGAGTACATGTAAAAGAGAATATTGAAAAACAAGATACGATTATGGAAGAAATATTAGAGGTATTACCAGATACTAAAAAGAAATTAGTATATGAGTATGAAATAGCGTTACATGATGCTATGCAGGATGAAGTAGTGGGAGCATTTAGACAGGGGATAAAGATTGGATTTTATTTGAAAAATGAAATACATGAAAAATAGAGGATATTCTCCTCTATTTATTCCCATTTAAAAAACTTAATTGAAATTGTACAACAAATTACTGTAATAATAACCATGACTAGAATAGGCACAAAAATATCTTGTAATGGTAAACCAAGAGATGTTGCTTTTAATAATTTAACACCTTGTGTTAGTGGTAATACATCCGCAATTGTTTGCACCGTTTTTGGCATTACTTCATAAGGTAATGTTGTTCCAGAAAAGATTAACATTGGGAAGTATAGAATACTAGTGATAGTACTAGCCATTTTCATATTAGGGGCAATACCACCAACCATCATACCAATACTAAACATAGATATCATAACTAATAGATATGATCCAATAAATGATGGCAGGGAACCAATAAACTCTAAATCAAAGAATAATGAACCAACCAAGTATAGTGATATTAGTGAGAGTACTGAGTAAATAGCGTAGATAGCCATTTGAACTAATAAAATGATAGTTGGACTAGCTGGTGTTACTTGTAATCTTTTTAATATTTTCTTTTGACGATAATCAGAGATGACTAATGGTAAGCCCATTAATCCTCCTGCACAAATGGCGATGGTTGACATAGACCCAAAGGATTGTGTTAAAAATGAATAACTGGCACCATCAAATGCTGATTTGTCTCCGTAGATCATTCCTAAAATAACTAGAATAACTAAAGGCATACAAAGTGCGAATATAAACATATTCATATCACGCAAAGATAATATAAAATCTATTTTTAACATAGTTTTAAAGGCTTTCATCATTTTCTTCCTCCTCTGTGTACCAAAGATACGCATCTTCAAATTTATCAAACGGACTGCTTTCAACAGCTTCTTTTGTTGTTCCTGTAAAAATAGAATCACCTTTCTTTAAAATCATAATGTGATTGCATAAAGCTTCTACTTCATCCATGAAGTGTGAAGTTAGAAAGATAGTTAATCCTTGTTCTTTTAATGTTGTTAAGCTTTTCCAAACATCACGACGTGAACGTGGATCTAATCCTGTTGTTAATTCGTCTAGGAAGACTACTTTTGGATTTGGAATTAGTGCTAAGACAATAAATAGTTTTTGTTTTTGACCTCCAGAGAGTTCAGAAATAGGACTATTTATTTTTTCAATGATTCCAAATTGTTGTAATAATCCTTGATAACTATTTGGGTGTTTGTATAACGATTCTGTTTCTCGACATAATTCTGAGACTAAGATTTTATCTTGATAATTCGATTCTTGGAACTGAACACCAACCATTTCAAATAATTCTTTTCGATTTTTTCTAGGGTTTAATCCTAGAATAGAAACATTCCCCTTGTCAGCCTTCTTTGTTCCTAAGATGCATTCAATCGTTGTTGATTTCCCAGCACCATTAGCTCCTAGTAAGCCAAATATCTCACCACTTTTTACAGAAATGTTTAAGTTGTTTACAACTTGTTTATTTCCATACGACTTTGATAAATTCTCAACTGAAATTGTAGTTTGCATATTTTCTCCTCCTTTTTTGTTTCTAAAAAAAGAATACCACCAGAAATAACTCTGGTGGCAAAGTGGAGGGTTTATTTAAATAATAATTTCATTTGATTAAGAATATCCTCCATATATAAGGCATTTTCTTTAGCTGCAGCTAAAGAAGTTAATAATTTATCACATGCCGATACAATGTCTTCATCTTCTTCTGGTGTGTCAATAACATCCTTAATATTGATATCTGGATCATTAGAAATAGCACTTAACATTCGTAAAATAGAAGCTAGGGAATAATTAGCGCAACGTAAAGCATGAATAATCTTTAAGCGTTGAATATCTGTATCTGTATATACACGATATCCATTTTCTTTACGTTTTACTTGTAATAAACCATTTAGTTCCCAGTTTCTTAAAGTATCCATTGAAATATTTAGATATTTGGATACTTCTTTTCTTTTCATAGTTATGGTATTTGTTTGTGGAGTTCCATTTAATATGTTATTAACAATCGATATAGCTTCTTCAGCGTTTGTGTATTCACTATTAATCATACTAAGATATTCTTTAGTAAGTGATAAGGCTTCCTCTATATTATTAGCTGCAACACTTCTAATTATATTAATTGTTTTTTTACGTAAACCATTTTGAACAATCTCTACTTGTAATGCAGCGCGTACAATTTTTAATTGATAAACATGGGAATTGGTAAATACACGATATCCATTAGGTAACCTTTTTGCCTTAGAAATGAAGTTAATCTTTTCATACATTCGTATAGTATTTGGATGTACGTCAAACATGGAAGCTAGTTGTGATGTTTTATATGTAGTACTCATTTATTAATCTCCTTATTCAAAACAATAATAATATCATATTAATAAAGTCTGGTGGTAAAGTGGAGAGTTTTAATTCTCCTTTTATATAGTATACAATAAAATGACTATATTTATTATGTGAATGAACGTATTTTTATAATAAAGAAAAAGGTTTAATTAACTGTAATTGTTTTAAGGTTATTTAGTTCGATTATGAAAGAATGCATAAGTAGTTTATTTAAAGAAATAAAAAAAGAATGCATTACATTCTCTTATTGTTTAATCTGCGAAAACTGTATGTTTAGTCTTCCATTGACGAAGTTTAATACCTAACCAGAATGAATAGATACCAATAGTAACAATCGTTAATAATAACCATTTAATCCATTGACCAAATAATCCTACTGCAGTACCTGTAAATTCTAATCTTCTTCCTTCAATTATTGTATGTTTTACTTCCCAAGAATAAATCATTGTAAATGCCCATGGAAAACAAATTCCAAATGTAACTGCTGTAACAAGGCCACCTAGAATGCGGTATCCAATAAATTGAAGTAAACCCCCATCAAAATATGAATCTTTCATTATATTTCTCCCTTATATATATTTAGATATATCATTTTATATCTGAAAAGTATTATAACAGATAATAGCGTAATTGAAAGAAATATGTAAAAGAGAGCTACACATAGCTCTCCTTATAATATTATTGAACAGGTATTAGTTGTATTTCTACACCACTAATTTTTAAAGTAGTTGCATTATCAAATGTAATATTTTTATATTCAACTTCGTAGAAGTCATCACCAATTCCCATAATAGCGTTTAATCCACCATCATACATATTAGATGAAGAAACATTTCCAGTTCCACTAATCGCTACAACATTATATACACCAGGATTAAAATCTACACCTGCAGTATAGTTTCCACTACCTAATGTAATTACTTGATCAACTAATAGTGTTCTTTCTTTTACATCATCAAGTTTAACTTTTTCACCAGTGATTCTAATAACAACACCGCCACTAACTTTTAATACATCATCTTTACTAAGTTTAGCGTTATTGAAAGATTCTTCATACATATCATTATCACTAATCCCCATGATTTCATTAAGTCCACCTGAGAACATGTTAGAAGATGAAACGTTTCCAGTTCCACTAACAGCTACAATGTTATATGTACCTGCTGGGAAATCTATACCAGCAGTATAGTATCCAGAAGTGAATTCCGCTTCGAAGGTACCTGTTGTATCTTCTTTCTCTACTTTTTCTTCTTTTTTAGTTTCTTTTTTCTCATTCTTATCTTTTTTCTTACTACTTGTTTCAACAGTGTCGTTGTCTTTTTTCTTAGTGTCATCATCTTTGCTCATATTAGTACCAATTCCAGCAAATAATAAGACAATAACGACAACAACAATAATCTTTGTTGTTTTTCCAGCATTTGTCCAGAAATCTTTGATTTTGTTCATTTGTCTCTCTCCCTCAATTATTATTGTTAGGTATTTTATAAAGATATATGTCATCTTTTGTCGCAATACCTATAATGATACAATAACACAAAATCATTCTTTATCAAGTGATAAGGATGTATAATTATCAATAAATATGGTTTCTCTTTTTATCACATTTTATGTACTATAATTTTCTTTGAAATACCATTCTATTGCTTCAATAAGTTCTTCTTCATTATAATTCCCATCTTCTAAAAAATCTTGATAATATTTAGATTGTTGTTTATCAATAGTTAGAGATTTCTTTGCATTATCACTAATAGTGCTAACAATACCCGCACGTGATAAAGTCTTATCTAAATCTTCAAACATGATATAAGCAACTTTTTCTTCAACAATAATAAAGGTTAGTTTTGGATATAGTAAATCTCTTGAAACATTAACACTAGGATAGGTATTATCATAAATGTATAGTTCAAAACCATCATCTTCTAATTCTTCTAATAATTCTTCAAGTTCTTCAGTGCTGTTAGAAGTATTAGTAGTACAACTAGTAATACTAAAAATAAGTAGTACTGTAATCATAATTATTATAATTTTTTTCATTTTATTCTCCCTTATCAATTAAACACTATATATTATTGTATCAAAAGAAGTTGAACTAGTAAAAAGAAGAGTTTTTATACTCTTCCCTTTAAAAGTCTTTTCTTGTAGGACAAGGATTAGGTTGTCTCATTGTAATGTTTTCGTCAGGTTTACAACTGAATGATGGATTACATTTGTAGTAGTTATCTTTATCTAAACGACTTTTTACCATTTCTAGAGCTTCTGCAAATCTTTGATAATGCACGATTTCTCTTTCACGTAAGAAACGGATTGGTTTTTTAACATCTTCATCATCTACTAATTGTAAGATGTTATCGTAAGTGGTACGGGCTTTTTGTTCTGCTACACTTGTGTAAGAACAACATTTTTATTTATTGTATTTTTCATATAATTTTCTTGCTTTTTTCTTTATGAAGAAATCATTGTTCACAAGTATCATGCTATCATTAATTATAAATTTATAACTCATAATAGTGAGTGAAGAAGAACATACAATCATTGTAATAGAACCATATATGAACATATCTAATTCGTGCTGACTAGTTTTATCTATGCTTAACATATCTAATGCAGCATTGAACATAAAAATAATAATCATTGTTGACAGATTTCTGATTGTTGTAGCTATACAGAAAAATAGTGAAACATATTCAACATGTTCTAAACTTATTATAATATTTTTATTATTATTTTTAATAGATTTTTTCAATTTTCTTTCTTTGGTATTTATTGTTTCTACAAGAAAATATACACATCCATAAGAATAAATGATAGCCAAAGATGAATACAATAAAATATTCCTATCAGTTCTAATTATAACACCAATAAAATTAATAGTTATAATTATACTACTAGCGATAGATAACAACATTATAAATAATAGTATAGATACCAAAGGATTTGTCTTAATCCATTTTAAAAATCCTTTTTCTTTACATTCGTTGTATATTTTCTTTAACATATTCATTTCTGTTCCGCCTTTGTATAATTCAATTATTAGAAATTCCAATGTATATTAATTGGTAATTCTTTTGTTTCTGTATCTCTTTTGCCAATATAAATCTTGTCTATTAGTACATCGATTATTTCTCTTGTTAAATTTGTAATATTTGTATATTGTTTAACAATCTCTTCTTTATTCTTTTGATTTAATATTCTTTCATTATAGATAGTCAATTCATTGTTATAATTGATTATTGTTTTTTGATATATCAATTTATCCCTATGAAAATCTTTTGATAATTGCATATATTCTTCATTTGAAATTATTTCTTTAACTTTATCAATATAAAGATTTTTAATAGCCTTATCAATAGTAGATATTTTATTTTCATAGTCTTTGATAGAATTCTTTATTCTATTAATTTTTAATAATTTGTTATTCTGTAACTCTATATTTTTTTTAATCATTTCATTGTTAAGCATTTCATTACATAATTTTTTTAATTCTTCAATAACGATGTGCTCTAATTCTTTGACTGGTATAAAGGAACCAATGCAAGCGTCAATAGAAGTTTGCCTAGTATAAGATTTAAGCTAATGATTACCAAGGCATTTAGTGGAGCGCATTGCATATCCACAGTTCATACAAGTTACCTTTTTTGCGAATATTCCTATTTTTCCTACTTTGAATGGTTTTGTTTTCTCTTGTATCAATGATTGCGTATGATCCCATAATTCTATATCAATAATAGGTTCATGGGTGTTTTCTACACGGATCCATTGTTCTTTTGGCTTTGGCTTATTGATTTTAGATTTATATGATATACTTCCGTATTTACCTTGTATCATATTTCCTATATACATTTCGTTTGTTAACATATCTGTTATAGCATGATACTTCCATAAAGTAGCATTTTCACTCTTAGGGGGTCTCCATCTTAAACCCTTCAGTCTTTTATATTCTGTTGGGTTGGGAATACCTCTTTCATTTAATATTCTAGCAATGGCAGTTTTCCCATACCCACTGTTATATAATTTGAAAACTTCTTTTACAACACTTGCAGCATCTTCATCAACTATTAAATGACCTTTATTATCAGGGCCTTTTTGGTAACCATATAATGCAAATGCCCCTATATGGAAACCATTTTCACGTCGATTAGTTAATACGCTTTTTATATTTTCTGACATATCTTCTAAATACCACTCATTAACTAGACCATTAATCTGTCTAGATTTTTTATTTCCTTTAATTTCTGTATCGGCATTATCTACAATACCAATAAATCGGATTCCCCATATAGGAAATAACCCATGTATATACTTTTCTACCATTTCTAACTCTCTAGTGAAACGAGCCTGGGTTTTACATAGTACAATGTCAAACTTCTTGCTTTCAGCGTCTACAAGCAATTTATTGAATTCTGGACGATTTCTATCTGCACCGGCATAGTCATCGTCACTATAAATTCCATACACCTCCCAATTATTATCCAATGCATATTGAATTAGCATAGATTTTTGATTTTGAATACTATTACTATCATCTGTTTCACATTGTTTATTTCTGTCTTCATCGGATAAACGGCAATATATCGCACATTTCATAATTGCTCGCCTCGTAAGAGAAATAACAAAGTAAGTTTACTTACATAGAAAGTATATAATACTTGATATACTTTGTAAATTGTCAAAATTACTCCCTACCTTTCTCGTAGAGATTAATAATACTTATCCACTTTTTATTGAATTCTTCTTTTCTTTGTTGGCTATCTTTATTTTTGAAAGTGTTTTTACAAACTATTTTCTTACATGTTTTACTCATGTAATCACCTCAATATAATAATTATGATTTATTCTTATTATTATGTTTTGAGAAAATAGGTTTACTAACATATTTCAGTATGCTTCTTATGACTCTGATATTTTATCGTAGATTTATAACATTATTATATAGATGAATGATAAAATATACATTTAATTCTATAAGGAATTATAGTGAATACCTTTTTTAATAATAAATATGTTTTATGTTGAATTATGGTGAAATAATTAGTATATTTATAGTAAGAAAAAGAGGGATAATA